>JANOOU010000486.1:0-5844 GCA_031421475.1 Gammaproteobacteria bacterium
TGATTTATCTGGCAGTGGGCATTCTGGTTGGCCCCATGTGCCTGGATCTTTTTCACTTTAATCCGTTAAAAGAATCGGCGTTGCTGGAGGTGATGACCGAAGCGGCGGTGCTGATTTCGCTGTTCGCCGCCGGTGTGAAAATGCCTGTGCCTGTGACCTTTGCGCGCTGGCGCGCGCCGGTGCTGCTGGCGTATGTGGGCATAACGGTCTCGGTTGCACTAGTCGCGGCTTTTGGCCATTACCTGCTCGGCCTGCCACTGGGCGCCGCCATTCTGCTCGGCGCCATTGTCGCGCCCACCGATCCGGTGCTGGCCACCGATGTGCAAATTCGGCATCCCGGTGAACGTGACCGACTGCGGTTTACATTAACCTGCGAAGCGGGCATGAACGACGGCAGCGCTTTTCCGTTCGTGATGCTGGGTTTGGGTTTGCTCGGCTTGCACGATCTGGGGGAGCAGGGTTTGCGCTGGATACTGGTCGATGTGATCTGGGCAACGGCAGCGGGAATCGCCATTGGCGTGGCCGCAGGCAGCGGGCTGGCTTATCTGGTGGTGCGCCTGCGTCACTACCGGCCGGATATCGGTTTGCTGGAAGATTTTCTGGGCCTGGGACTGATCGGCACGGTGTATGGCGTGAGCGTGCTGTTCAGCGCATGGGGCTTTGTGGCCGTGTTCTTCGCCGCCGTGGCGCTGCGTCAAACCGAACTTAAACTCGCCGGGGGCCCGCCGGAACTGCGGCCACAGCTCCAGACCCATATGCCGGATGAGGTTGAAGAGGAAGGGCCACCACACCATGTCAGTGCCGCCTCCCTGGTATTTAACGAACACCTCGAACGACTCTCGGAACTGGCGCTGGTCCTGCTCATCGGCGGCAGCTTGTTTTTGGACTCGATAAGCTGGCGCGCGGTGGTCTTCGCGCTATTTTTATTTACCATCGCGCGGCCCTTAAGTGTCGTGATCAGCCTGTTCGGCACCAGTACGCCGTGGCGGGTACGGGGCATGGTCGGCTGGTTTGGAGTGCGTGGCATCGGTTCACTCTACTACCTCATGTACGCGCTGCAACACGGGTTGCCGGAAGAGCTGGCCGTGGAATTGATACACCTGACACTGATGGTGGTAACGCTTTCCATTGTCGTACACGGCACCAGTGTGAAACCGATGATGAGTCGTTTCTGGGGGCGGCGTGCGGAAACAAGAGTCAAGTCAAATTCACAATAATCGAAATGGAGCGCAGGAAAATGAACATATTAAAAAACAACAATGCTAAAAATTCAAAAGTGTATTTGATTGGCAGCGGCATCGCTGCATTGGCAAGTGCTGTTTATCTTATTAAAGATGCGGGCGTACCGGGTGAAAATATACATGTTTTAGAGCAGGACGATATTACAGGTGACGCTCTGGATGGTGCCGCTGAATCCGAACACGGTTTTGTGGTGCGTGGCGGCAGAATGCACGAAGAGCATTACGTTTGTTACTGGGATCTGCTGTCAAATATTCCTTCATTTGGCGATTCAAATATTTCTGTCAAAGATGAAACATTCGAATTTAACAAGCAGCTTGTTTCCAATGCACGGGCGCGTTTACTAAAAGCCGGAAAAATAATCGATGCATCCTGCTTTGGATTATCGTTACACAAACTGGCAGATTTAATAAAGGTGGCATTGGTTTCTGAAAAATCATTCCCTGCCACCTGAAAAAAATTAATGCGTAACAATGTTAACTGGCTTTGCGCAATTCCAGCGCAAAGCGCATCAGCGCGATAATTAATGCCAGCACCACCGGGCCCAGAATAAATCCGATCAAACCAAATGCCGACGCGCCGCCCAGCACCCCGATAAACACAGCGAGCGTACCAATTTCTGCGCGGCCTGAAATCAGTAATGGACGCAAAACATTATCGATCGTAGACGACAGCACACCTATTGCCAACATGACAATGGCCAGATCCCAACGCGCCTGGCTGGCGAGAATAAACACCGCAGGAACCCAGATAAATGCCGTGCCGCCAAACTGCAGCAACGCCAGCAATGCCGCCAATACACCATACACCAAAGGCGCATTTAAACCGGTCACCAGAAAGGCCAGGCCAACGAGCGTACCTTGTACCAGTGCTGTCACGCCGGTACCAAAGACAACGGCACGTGTTACTGCCGCCATGTGAGCCATCAACAGGGTGCGGCGCTTGGGCGTCATTGGAATCATATCGCGAAACATGGCGGTGAATTCCGCGCCATCACGCAGGAAAAAAAACAACATGAACAACATCACCACAAAAGCAAACGTCGTGTTGATGGCGTTGAGAAATATTCTTTGACTCAGGCCGGTAAGAAAAGGCTGCAACTGTTGCGCGCTCCCGGCGATCCATTGTTCCACCTGGCGCGACTGTATCCCAAAGTTGTCGCGCATCCACTGCAATATAAAATCAGCCAAGGGTAATTTGGCCAGGGTGCGATATTGCTGATGCGTCTTTTGGGTAAAAAGATCGTGTAGCCAGAGCACCAAGTCGCTTGCTTGCGTAACAAACATCGAGCCCAGCGCAGTAATCGGACCGATGAGAATAACGAGGGTAACGAAGGTTAAAAACAATGCCGACAGATTCTGGCTTTTTTTGTAGCGTCGCGTTATACGCAGATGCAGTGGATGTAACAAAAAAGCCAGAAATAATGCCCACATTAATGTGCCAAGAAACGGCTGAATAATCTGATACAGCGCAAAACCCAGCAAGGCGATCGTGGCGATGGCAAAAAACCGCGAATAAAAATGATCATGCTCGGTTGGTATCGGCGCAATAGCAGCTGGTTCGTGTGCGTTTGTGGGTGGTGTCGGTTCCATAAAATACTTGAGATGAATTGGAGAGTTTCCATACTAATCCCCATTGTTGACAAACGCGATAAAACACGTTAAAAAATTCTGTCATACAGGCTGTTATCGGCGGCTTTTTTTCCTATGCGTGGCAGCGTACTGACACGATTACTGTTTGCGATTATTTTTCGCACACAGTACTAAGCAGTACTCCCAGTGTCTCGCAATTCCGCCGGCCACGGGGTTCACCCAGAGGGCAATAAAATGAGCAGATCAGACGCACATATACACATACCGGATTTCAGATCCACCGTTCACAAAGCACCGCAAAAAGGCGTGCCTAAAGATGAGTTAGACGAAGCATCTGAGACAGCACCTGAAAACGATGCCATGGACGTACCGCGCCGCAAACCATCCAAACACGGTTCAGAAAAACACAACACCTTGAAGGAGAAACAGTCGTGAACATACCTAGCGTTGATGAAATAAAAGGCAAGTGGAAGCAACAGGTTGGCTCTGCCAAGATCGCCTGGGGCAAATTAACCGAAGACGAATTACTGAAGTCTGAAGGCAAACATCAGAAGTTGGCTGGCCTGGTTCAGGAGCGCTACGCAATCACGCGTGACGAAGCCGAAAAACAGGTTAAACAATTTCTCGATAAAAACAAATCTTAAAAAGGGTTTTTCGTTTTAAAAAAAGCTGATTACTTCAGTGGGGCACATGGAGTTACTTGCCGGGCCATGGAAGGCTCATGCAAATCTTTATTTTTTGAACATTGGAAAACGCCCGACTGTATATTTTCAGCATTGCAACGGTTTCAGAATTGCCTAGCTTTACGGCTATGAGCGCTAGCGTACAGAAGCTGCCGCAGAGGCCGTGTAGATTGATTTCATTCAGCCCAACCACCTAATTAGAGGTATTAAAATGATAAATTCATCAAACACAAATGAATCAGATGTCCGTAATAGCAGCGGCTCATCATCCCCATCCATGCAGGCGAGAGCTCGAGAAACGCCAAAAGGTGAATTTCGCAATTTCCTTTCCGATATCGAAGATCTGATCAAAGCTACCACCTCGATGTCGGGTGACGATCTGGTTCGAGCCAAAGCGGCACTCAATGCGCGTGTTCTCAAAGCCAAACAATCGGTTGAAAAAATGGGCGATGATATTGCTGCACAAGCGCGCCATACTGCCGAAGTCACTAACAGCTATGTGCATGAGCGTCCCTGGCAGTCGATGGGTATAGTCGCTGCAGTTGGCTTATTGATCGGCGTTGCACTGGCCCGCAGAAAATAAGCAGAAAATAACAGGAGCATCACCGTTATGAGTCGGATTCCATTCGCTCGACAGCCTCAGGAAACCGAGCAGGCATCTCCACCGGAGTCGGAGCAGACAAGAACGGTCAGCACGCTGGACGCGATTCACGTCTTACGTTCTGCCGGTGATGCCTTATTCGATCAAGCCATGCTGTACGGACGATTGCTACAGGTTGAATGGGCCGAGGAAAAAAAACGGCTGCTGACCATGTTTATGGTGATGCTGCTGGGTTTTGTCTGCTTGCTGTGTCTGATGATTTTTGCCGGTGGACTGGTGCTGGCTCTCAGTTGGGATACCGAGTATCGCATCTCGACTTTGGTCGCTTTAATTACCCTTTATGGCGCCGGTACTGCTTTGGCAGGATTCTATATTCAAAACCTAGCGGCACGCAGTAGCCACGCCTTTCTCGCAACACGCGAAGAGTTTGTTGCGGACATGGCTTTACTTAAGAGCAGATTATGAACACAGACAGCACTCCCCCGCTCGCCGACCAACGCCTGATACTACGCCAACAACTGCTGGCACAGCGTCAGGTGATTGCAGAGAAGATGGGGCAGCCATCTAGCCCAAAAGACAGCTATCCACGCAGCATGACGATGCGTTTCTTAACGGAGCGACCGGCCCTAATCGTCAATCTGCTCACCGGTCTTGCAACACTCTTAGTGGGGAGACGTTTGATCAAAACCATCAGCGCTGCGCTGATAGTGGCCAAGATAGTGCAATCTGTTGCCAAGACCCACCCAAAAAAACAATCGCCAGAAACCACGTCACAAGCAACCGTGCACACGGATCTAAACCACTACTAACGGCATGTATTTGAATGCGTACATAACACCATGGCTAAAGACACAACACGACAGCAGAATAAAAATTCTGTTCGCCAACTTGCACGGTGACTGTTAATTGCCTAAGAATTAATAAAGCGCTACATCTATCTGTGCGGTTGCGTGTTTAAATGGATATAGATGAGGTGCTACTCGCACCTTCGGCCACGCGATCAGCCAAATGAATTCGCGCTTTAAACCGAGGTTGGTCGTGTCCAAAACCCCCCTTAATCCCGCTATTCTTAGCCCCGCCACGGATACTGTGGCAGGCATCATCGAGGTTCAACGCCAGGAGACCCTGCTTAAAACCGGCGCCCTGCAAAACGCGATCTTCAACAGCGCCAACTTCTCGAGCATCGCCACCGGCGCCAAGGGCGTCATCCAGATTTTCAACGTCGGTGCCGAGCGCACGCTGGGCTACACGGCCGCCGAAGTGATGAACAAGCTCTTCCTATGCATGGCACTTAATGCGACAGCATCCTTGCGATCCACAAGAGAGGATCAAAAATGAAAATTGCAACCAAAGGACAAGCATCGCCGGGGGAGCTTGACCATAAACTGTTATTGAGAGTCTTGACGGCGGTTAAAAAAGGGGACTTTTCGGCACGCATGCCGCTGGACTGGATCGGCATCGACGGCAAGATCGCCGACACGCTCAACGACATCATTGCGCTCAACAACAAAGCATCCCTCGGCATCGACCACATCAGTAAGGTGGTGGGCAAGGACGGGAAGCTGGCGACGCGCATTCCGTTGGGATCTGTCGGCGGCGCATGGGCGCGCCAGATCGAGTCGGTCAATACGCTGATTTCGGATCTCGTCTGGCCCAGCACGGAAATGGCGCGCGTGATCGGCGCGGTGGCCAAGGGGGATATGATCCAGAAGATGGACGTGGAAGTGGA
>JANOOU010000487.1:0-1811 GCA_031421475.1 Gammaproteobacteria bacterium
CGATTGCAAATCTAAGCAAAGCCTGTTTGGTGACGAGATCCTCAGGGCGTGTTAACAAACGCGGGCCGGTCACGGGTGAATAGGGTGTGGCTATAACCAGCTTGGGATAATATTGCAGACCGTTTTTGTGATAAGCCTCGGCCCAGGCCCAGTCAAAAACAAATTCACCATAGGAATTGGTTTTGATATAGGCGGGTGCGGCGCCGATTAATTCGTGGTTGTTGTGTGCTAATAAATAATGAGGTTGCCAGCCATAAGGCAGCAAGCAATTCCCGGTTTCCAGCGCTAATAAAAAATCATGCTGCACAAACGGATTGGCATCACCCGCCAGTGCGTTCCATGCTTCGGCTGGGATATTTTTTAATGAATCGGTGGTTGAGAGGTTCATGAGTTGATCTGAAAGAAATTAAAAGAGAACGCAAATGAACGCGAATAAACGCAAATAACAGATGTAAATGTTAATGCGGTACTCTTTGTGTTTCAGGCGGGAATCGAATGTTTATAAGCAAAAACTCTAACTGAATAGTTCGGGTATGACAAAGCCTGATTTGCTTATAAAAATTTTTCATTTGCGTTTATTTGCGTTTATTTGCGTTTTCTTTTTCTTTTATCCTATTATGTCATTTATTTCTTAGCCGCCAGTGCATCTAGGTATTTATCCGCATCCAGTGCCGCCATACAACCCGTACCGGCCGAGGTAATGGCCTGGCGATAAATATGATCGCTGACATCGCCGGCAGCAAACACACCGGGTATGTTGGTGGCCGTCGCGCCGCCATCGGTGCCGGTTTTAACCTTGATGTAGCCATTATGCATGTCCAGCTGGCCTTCAAATATGTGGGTATTGGGGGCATGGCCAATGGCAATGAACACACCGGTCAGCTCAATATTTTTAGTGGTGGCATCGTTTACATTTTTGATGCGAATGCCGGTGACGCCGCTTTTGTCGCCGAGTATTTCATCGAGTTCGTTGTACCATTCGATTTTTACATTGCCGTTAACGGCGCGTTCTTTTAAACGTTCGGCCAGAATTTTTTCGGAGCGGAAACTGTCGCGACGATGTACCACGGTGACATGGCTGGCAATATTCGCCAGATACAAGGCTTCTTCCACCGCAGTATTGCCGCCGCCAATCACCGCCACTTTTTGGCCGCGATAAAAAAATCCATCGCAAGTTGCGCAGGCTGAAACTCCTTTGCCCTTGTATTTTTCTTCCGAGGGTATGCCCAGATATTTGGCGCTGGCACCGGTGGCGATAATCAGTGCATCGCAGGTGTATTCACCGGAATCGCCGATTAGCTTGAATGGTTTTTGTTGAAGTTGAGTGGTGTGAATATGATCAAAAATCACTTCGGTGCCAAAACGCTCGGCATGTTTTTTCATGCGTTCCATCAGTTCCGGGCCTTGTACGCCGGCGTCATCGCCAGGCCAGTTATCAACTTCGGTGGTGGTGGTAAGTTGGCCACCCATTTCCAGGCCGGTAATGAGCACCGGGTTTAAATTGGCACGGGCGGCGTATACGGCAGCGGTGTAACCGGCGGGGCCGGAACCGAGAATTAACAGCCGGCTGTGTTTGCTATTGCTCATGGAATGCGTCTCCAGAATTGGATGGTTAAATTGAGTGGTGCTATCTTAACAAACTATGACTACATTAGAGCCACAACCGGGGCATGGTAAAGCTTGTTCCATGTCATACACTTGTTAGAAGTTACCGCAGAGACCTAAACCATGAAAATTGGCGTACCCAAAGAAATAAAAACCCTTGAAGGCCGGGTTGGCTTGATTCCCGCTGCCTGTGCTGACTTGATTAA
>JANOOU010000488.1:0-6657 GCA_031421475.1 Gammaproteobacteria bacterium
GGCGTAACCTTGCCGACCAGAATGTCATTGGGTTTTACTTCAGCGCCAATATAAACAATACCGGATTCATCGAGCTTGCCGAGTAAACCTTCGCTGACGTTGGGAATATCCGCGGTGATTTCTTCAGAACCCAGTTTGGTATCACGGGCAACGCAGCTCAATTCTTCGATGTGAATGGTGGTGTAACGATCTTCTACAACCACGCGCTCAGAAATCAAAATAGAATCTTCGAAGTTGTAACCATTCCACGGCATGAACGCGACCAGCATGTTTTGGCCCAAAGCCAGTTCACCCATGTCGGTACTGGGGCCGTCAGCCAATACATCACCACGCGCAATCACATCACCCGGAATAACCAGTGGACGCTGATTGATACAGGTGTTTTGATTGGAACGGGTGTACTTGGTGAGATTGTAAATATCCACACCGGTTTTACCGGAGCTGGCTTCGGCATCATGCGCACGCACCACAATACGCGCCGAGTCAACGGAATCAACCACACCGCCACGTTTGGCAATAACCGATGCGCCCGAATCCACCGCCACGATACGTTCCATACCGGTGCCCACCAGCGGCTTATCGGAACGCAAGGTCGGCACCGCCTGACGCTGCATGTTCGAGCCCATGAGTGCGCGATTCGCGTCATCGTGTTCGAGAAACGGAATAATGGATGCTGCGACCGACACAATTTGACGGGGTGACACGTCCATGTATTCAACGCGATCTGGAGTGGACAGCGTGAATTCATTTTTATGACGTACCGCCACCATGTCGTCAGTCAACTTGCCGTTTTTATCCAGCGTAATATTGGCCTGTGCAATCACAAAATTACTTTCTACGATGGCGGATAAATAATCCACCTGCGCCGTTGCCTTACCGTTTTCAACTTTGCGATAAGGTGTTTCCAGAAAGCCATACTCATTGGTACGGGCATAGATAGCCAGTGAGTTAATCAAACCAATGTTCGGGCCTTCCGGTGTTTCAATCGGGCAAACACGGCCATAATGCGTAGTATGTACGTCGCGCACTTCAAAACCGGCACGTTCCCGCGTTAAGCCGCCGGGGCCGAGGGCTGAAACACGGCGTTTGTGTGTGACTTCCGATAACGGATTATTCTGGTCCATAAATTGTGACAACTGGCTGGAACCAAAAAATTCTTTTACGGCAGCCGAAACCGGTTTGGCGTTAATCAGTTCCTGCGGCATCAAACCTTCAGATTCCGCCATGGACAAACGCTCTTTTACGGCACGCTCAACACGCACCAGACCGACACGGAAAACATTTTCCGTCATTTCACCTACGCAACGAATACGACGATTACCCAAATGATCAATATCATCGATAATATCGAAACCGTTACGAATATTAATCAGCGACTTCATCACATCGACAATGTCGGTATTCGACAACACACCCGAGCCTACAACTGCTTCACGACCCAAACGGCGATTGAACTTCATGCGCCCCACAGCCGATAAATCATAACGCTCGGCAGCAAAAAATAAATTCTTGAACAGATTTTCTGCAGCGTCTTTGGTGGGTGGCTCACCCGGACGCATCATGCGATAAATTTCAACCTGTGCTTCCAGTTGGGTAGACGTTGGGTCTATGCCCAGCGTGTGCGACATATACGGGCCTGCGTTCAGATCGTTGGTGTATAAAATATTAAATGTGGTAACACCCACTTCTTCGAACTTGCTCAATAATTCAGCCGTAATAGTCGTATTGGTACGCGCAATAATTTCACCGCTGGCTTTATCCACGACGTCCTGAGCGATGATTTTTTCTTCCATGAAATCAAATGGCGCGACCAGTTTGTTAACACCGGCTTCTTCCAGTGCCTTGATATGTTTTATGGTGATACGGCGGCCTGCCTCAACAATAACTTTTTTGCCGGCCTTGATATCAAACGTGGTGGTTTCGCCACGCAGACGTTCGGGAACCAGCGGCATCTCAACGCCTTCCTTGACGAGCTTGCATTCGATTTTTGCAAAAAACATATCGAGAATTTGTTCCGGGTTATAACCCAGTGCACGCAACAAAATAGTTGCAGGCAATTTACGACGGCGGTCAATACGGACAAACACGCAATCTTTGGGATCAAATTCAAAATCCAGCCAGGAGCCGCGGTAAGGAATAATACGAGCCGAATAGAGTAACTTGCCCGAACTGTGAGTCTTGCCCTTGTCGTGATCGAAGAACACACCCGGTGAACGATGTAACTGTGAAACGATGACGCGTTCAGTACCGTTAATAACGAAGGTGCCGTTTTCTGTCATCAAGGGCAATTCACCCATGTACACTTCCTGTTCCTTGATATCTTTTACAACCTTGCTGTTCGCTGGCGCTTCCTTGTCATAAATTACCAGGCGCATGGACACACGCAACGGCGCAGCATAAGTCATACCGCGCAGCTGACATTCCTTCACATCAAATGTAGGTGTGCCTAACTTGTAATTTACATATTCCAGAAACACGTGGCCGGAATAACTGACAATCGGAAACACCGATTGAAACGCGCCATGCAAACCGGTTGCTTCGCGCTTCTTTTCCGGTTTGTCGGCCTGCAGAAATGTTTTGTACGAATCGAGTTGCATCGACAACAGATAAGGCACGTCGAGAATCGGGGGGCGCTTACCGAAATCCTTGCGGATACGTTTCTTCTCGGTAAAGGTGTAGTCCATCGGTAGTCCTCGCAATGTCAAAAATAAAACGGGTTCATCGGTCAATGCAGCGGCGCTACATCAACCGGTTTACCTGGCTACAAAAAAACACTCATTAAAATGTTCTTTTGTAGACAAGCATTAAGTAGAAACAGGAAAAGGCCGGTGACGTATGTCACCAGCCTGACCCCGGCAATGTAAAATTGCCTTGCCAATTTGAGATCTTATTTGATTTCGACTTTGGCGCCAGCGTCTTCCAACTGCTTTTTGAAGTCGTCTGCTTCTTTCTTTGGAATAGCTTCTTTCACAGTAGACGGTACGCCTTCAACCAGATCTTTGGCTTCTTTCAAACCCAGCCCTGTAATCACACGAACAGCCTTGATCACGTTAACCTTGTTTTCGCCGAAGCTGGTCATGATTACATTGAACTCGGTCTGTACTTCAACAGCAGCACCACCACCAGCCGGTGCAGCAGCAACAGCCGCAGCAGCACTCACACCAAATTTTTCTTCCATTGCAGAGATAAGATCTACAACTTCCATCACGGTCATGCCAGCGACGGTTTCCAGGATATCTTCTTTAGATACAGCCATGGTATTTCTCCAAAAAGTAAACTGCTAATTAATGTTTAAAAAATAAACGCCAGGTATTACGCGGTGGCCTGTTTCTGATCGCGAACAGCAGCAAGTGTTCGAGCCAGTTTTTCCACAGGCGCCTTCATAACTGCAAGCAACAGGCTCAAGGCCTGATCGCGGGTTGGCATGCTGGCCAGTTTGTCCAGGTCTTTGACAGACAATACTTGTCCGCCAAAAGCACCGACCTTAACCACCAATTTGTCATGAGCCTTGGCAAAGTCTCTGATTAAACGCGCAGCAGCACTGGGTTCTTCTTGCGAGAAAGCCAGCACGAGTGGACCCACCATGCCTGCTTTCATACATTCAAACTCAGTGCCTTCAACGGCACGTCGAGCCAAGGTATTTTTAACTACCCGCATATAAACACCAGAATTACGCGCCTTAACACGCAACTCTGTCATTTCGCCTACAGACAGGCCTCGATATTCAGCAGCAACAGCTGAAAAGGCCTTACCGGCTACCGCATTCACCTCAGCAACAATATTTTTCTTGTCTTCGAGATTGAGTGGCACGTGTTACTCCTAAGTTAGGTTGGATGTGCAATGCATATCCAGCCAAGTTACGGTCAACTGGCACCGTGCCGGTTGACCACCTGCGATGTATCCACCGTAGCGGATTCACCATCTGCGTGAGACGGCCCTTACCCGAACCGGCGTATTGACCCATTAAGCTTGCACTCTCACGGTCTTTGACGACACCGAGATACCCGGCTAGTCAAATTCTTTGCCCAAAATTTACCCAAAACTTACTTAGGCAGATAAACTGTTTTGGTCGATCACCAGACCCGGACCCATGGTTGAAGAAACCGTAATTTTCTTCATATAGATGCCCTTGGATGTCGCAGGCTTGGACTTTCTTAAGTCAGCCAATATGGCTTCAAGATTTAGTTTCAATGCAGCCAGATCAAACTTTACTGTTCCCACCGAGCAATGAACTATGCCGGCCTTATCTGCACGGTAACGCGCCTGACCTGCCTTGGCATTCTTCACGGCACCGGCCACATCAGCAGTCACCGTACCGACCTTGGGATTCGGCATCAAACCACGTGGACCTAGAATCTGACCCAATGAACCGACAACACGCATGGCATCTGGAGACGCAATCACCACGTCATAGTTCAAATCACCTGCTTTCATCTTGGCAGCCAGGTCATCCATACCTACTTCATCAGCACCCGCTGCTTTGGCAGCCTCTGCCTTATCGCCCTGCGCAAACACGGCAACACGTACAGTTTTACCCGAGCCGGCTGGCAATACGGTAGAACCACGCACAACCTGATCGGATTTACGAGGATCAATGCCGAGGTTCACGGCTATATCTACTGACTCATTGAATTTAACAGTAGAAACTGACTTGATCAGCGCCAGGGCATCATCAATGGCATATTGTTTGGTTCTATCCACTTTACTGAGGATTGCTTTGCTACGTTTGGTTAACTTAGCCATTATTCGACTCCCTCAACTTCCAGACCCATACTGCGGGCAGAGCCAGCAATAGTACGTACAGCAGCTTTCATGGAAGCTGCCGTCAAATCAGGCTGCTTGGCCGTTGCAATCGCTTCAAGCTGGGCGCGCGTGACCTTGCCCACTTTTTTAGTGTTAGGCGTGCTGCTACCCGACTGAATGCCCGCCGCTTTCTTCAACAGAATGGAAGCCGGAGGGGTTTTGGTAATAAAGGTAAAACTGCGATCGCTATACACCGTGATGATCACGGGTAAAGGCAGACCCGGCTCTACGCCCTGCGTCTGCGCATTGAACGCTTTACAGAATTCCATAATATTGACACCATGCTGACCCAATGCGGGACCAACGGGTGGACTAGGATTAGCCTGCGTGGCTTTCACCTGCAGCTTGATATAAGCCGTTACTTTCTTTGCCATGAGAAACTCCTGTGGGTAGTCGCGGCCTTGTCATTGCCAGGAAAATAATCCTGAGCAATGCGCAGCCTCCCCGGTTAATAAAAAAACACCAGCATAGCCGGTTTCACTTCAAGCCTTCTCTACCTGCCCAAAATCCAGATCAACAGGTGTCGAACGACCGAAAATCAACACCGCCACCTTAAGGCGGTTTTTGGCGTAATCCACATCTTCAACCACGCCATTAAAATCATTAAACGGACCGTCAGTCACTCGTACAACTTCACCTGGTTCATACAATACTTTCGGTTTCGGCTTCTCGGTACCTTCTTGTACGCTATGCAAGATAGCCTCAGCTTCCTTGTCACTGATCGGAGCGGGCTTATCCTTGGTACCACCAATAAAACCCATGACCTTGGGCACATCTTTTACCAAATGCCAGGTTTCATCAGTCATTTCCATTTGTACCAGTACGTAGCCTGGGAAAAACTTGCGCTCGGAACGACGCTTGCTGCCGTCACGAATTTCAACCACTTCTTCCGTCGGCACCAAAATCTGTCCGAACTTGTCTTCCATACCCGCTCGCTTGACATGATCCAGCAGCGAAATCTTTACTTTACTTTCAAATCCGGAATAAGCGTGAACCACGTACCAGCGCATCGTCATATTCAGCTCCCCTGTCCGGTCAGCATCAAAACACCCCAGCGCAGTACCATATCCATCAGCCAGAGCATGATGCCTACCAGTACAACCATCGCTATTACCAGCAAAGTTGTCTGCACAGTTTCCTGGCGAGTTGGCCACACTACTTTTCGTACTTCGGTTCGGGAATCGCGCATAAAGCCCCAGGTGACTTGGCCTATTTGAGTGGTAAACACGACACCCAGAGCTATAGCTAGCAGCGCTAACAAAGCCAGCACCCGATAAACCATTAATTCATCTGCAAAGTAATAGAATTGCGCGATGCTAGCTACGAGCAACGACACAGCCGCAATCAGCTTTACAGTATCAACCCATGTTGTAGTTTCAGTTTCGGCCTTGGCGACCATAGCAATATTCTTTAACGTTCTTATGGATGGCAGGCCAGGAGGGACTCGAACCCCCAACCCTCGGTTTTGGAGACCGATGCTCTACCAATTGAGCCACTGGCCTAATTAAAACGGATCGCCACTTCGGCAACCCGTCACGCTACACGTATAACTTCACTCAATAATCTTACTAACAACACCTGCGCCCACTGTACGACCGCCTTCGCGGATCGCAAAGCGCAGACCTTCTTCCATTGCTATGGGTGCAATCAGGCTGACGATCATTTTGATGTTGTCGCCTGGCATGACCATTTCGACGCCCTGTGGCAGATCCACGGAGCCGGTGACGTCGGTGGTGCGGAAGTAAAACTGGGGGCGGTAGTTACTGAAGAAGGGGGTGTGGCGGCCGCCTTCTTCTTTGGACAATATGTAAACTTCGCATTCAAATTTGCTGTGCGGTTTGACGGAGCCGGGTT
>JANOOU010000489.1:0-3282 GCA_031421475.1 Gammaproteobacteria bacterium
GCGCGGGCGCGGGTTAAGCAACAAATACTGGCCTTAAAAGCGCAGGGTAAAACATTGTTTTTTTCATCGCACATGCTGGCCGACGTCGAAGAAATTGCCGACCGCATGGCGGTATTGCATCACGGAGAAATCCAGTTCACCGGCACACCCAAGGCCTTTATGCAGCAGTTTAATGCACCGAATATGGAGGCAGCGTATCTGACATGTGTGGATGTGTAGTAGCGGGTAAGGCCGCTGCTACAAGATCAGGTATTGTGATCCAACCAACGCTCACCCTGCACCAACGTTTCTTTTTTCCAGAACGGCGCACGCGATTTCAGTTCTTCCATTAAATAACGACAGGCATCAAACGCGGCAGCGCGATGCGCGGACCATACAACGGTAAGTACAATGGGATCATTCGGATGTATCTCACCCACGCGATGAATAATCAAACAATCTAAAACATCCCAGCGTTGTTTTGCGTCATCACAAATTTTTTCCAGATATTTTTCAGTCATGCCGGGATAATGTTCCAGCGTCATGGTGTTTACACTATCGCCTTCGTTAAAATCGCGCATGCTGCCGATAAAACTAGCGCAGGCGCCGTGTTTACCTTTTGCGATTTTTTCGTGTTGGTAACGCTGCATGGCCAACCAGGGGTCAAACGCTTGTGTATGAATTTCGATAGCCATATCAGCCTCCGGTAACCGGTGGAAAAAAAGCAACCTCATCGCCATCCTGCACAACATGGTTACGATCCACGTATTCCATATTCACAGCACACAGGGTGTTGGCAGGCATGGCGAACCGGGTCGTTTGCAGCCAAATGTCGGACACACGCAGGCTTTGTGCAGCGACGATCGCTGTTTCAGCTTTACCCACCCGCTCACGTAACGAGGCAAAAAATTTGACTGTGATGGCCATGAAATACTCTGCTAGGCTTGCGCCAGTAATGTCTAAAGGTGATTTATGAGTGACAAGTTAACGCATTTTAACGCATCCGGTGAGGCACATATGGTGGATGTGGGACAAAAAAATATCACCTCACGACAGGCCGTAGCCGAAGGGTATATTGTGATGCAGCCGGACACTCTTGCACTGATCAAACAGGGCAACCATAAAAAAGGGGATGTGCTGGGCATAGCCCGGATTGCCGGTATTATGGCGAGCAAGAAAACGGCGGATTTGATCCCACTCTGTCATCCGCTGGCCCTGACTCACGTGGAGTTGCAGTTAACGATGGATGAAACCTTGCCCGGTGTACGCTGTGAAGCGCACGTCGCTTGCAGCGGTGTCACCGGTGTTGAAATGGAAGCGCTAACGGCTGTGCAAATTGCTTTACTGACCATTTATGACATGTGCAAAGCCGTGGATCGCGGTATGCACATGGAGCAGATTCAACTGCTGAAAAAAACCGGTGGAAAATCCGGCGAATGGACGCGGTGAAGCTGGATTTAAAAACTGGCGGCCGTTGAGGGCGGTTGCAGCAGCGGCCTGTTCCGCGCAATTCGCTTGAAGGCATAACGATTACACGGTGCAAATACATCCAGATCAGGGTTATAACTGACGCTGTCTACATCCATTAATCCCAACACCGAATGAAACAAATTATCATGTGAATATTGTTCCTGACTGCGCGCTTTCAAACAGTTTTTATTGATGCCGGCTGTGGCCGCAAATTGATCGGATATCCAAACTATAAACGGCACATGTTTTTGCTCGTCTGGCGCAATAAAATAGGGCAGGCCGTGCAAATACAACCCCCCTTCACCTAACGATTCTCCGTGATCCGAGATGTACATCATGGCGGTATTAAACTGTGTATTATTTTGTTTCAAAAATTCAATTACACCGTTTAATACGTGATCGGTATATAAAATAGTATTGTCATACACATTCACCACTTCTTCACGGCTGCAGTCTTCCAGCTGGTTGCTGTCGCAAAACGGTTTAAATACTGCAAATTCTTTTGGATAACGCAAGTGATAGCTCGGGCCGTGGCTGCCCTGTTGGTGCAATACAATCACCGCATCGGTTTTCAGGGCATCAACATAGTTCTGCAATTTATTAAACAGAATAGCGTCATAACACTCACCATCCACACAATGTTGTGGCTCCTGACTATTCGTGAGTTCCAGTGTTTCAATACGCGCGCACACACCCTTGCAGCCCGAGTTATTGTCACGCCATGCCACCTTGACACCGGCATATTGCAATACATCCAGCAGATTTTCTTCATGCCTGGCGACGTCATCGCTGTATTCCTCACGCCCCAGATTCGAAAACATGCAGGGCAATGAAATCGCCGTTGCTGTGCCGCAAGACCAGGTGTTGCTGTAATTAATAATATCCTGTGTGGCCAGCTTTGGATTGGTGTTGTGGGTATAACCGTTGAGTGAAAAACTGCTGGCGCGTGCGGTTTCACCTATCACTAGAATGGTAAGATTTTTTTTACCGCGATTTTCCCAGGCGGTTAACACCTGCGCATCTTCGCCTAATTTATGAATGGGTTTTTTTTGCACCCAATGTTGGGCACCGTAGTGTTTTAGCGCAATCATATAATTAAGCGGGTTAATCAGATATTTCATCTCACTATGGTTGCGGCCAAACGATACAAAATCCTTGTAGCCCATAAACAGAGTTGCCAACATCACGCAAAGCGTAATCCCGATGCTCAGGACTTTGGCGAGTGATTCACGGGCCACTGACTTGTATACAATATGTGTCCGTGCAATAACCAAAGCCGGTAATACACCCAACAACACCATACTGAAAATTAATTTGAAACTTAGCAACTCCAGGGCTTCAGACGGATGTGTTTCCAGAATATTTTGCAGCATGGTCACGTCCAGCATCACGCCATAGCTCTGCATAAAATAACTGGCGGCGGCGGAACACAGCAACAAAACAATGGCTACCGGCTTAAAAATATAAGGGAAGCTGATAAACATCAGTAACAAATATATAAGAGCCGTAATGACCACTGCCAAGCCCGCCATAAATACAATGGCATGCAGATTAAATGGACCCAGGGCGTCGCCAATTGCCTGCCAGAACGCAAAGTTACCCAGCAACACCCAAAACAATGCAACATGTAAACTAACCGTGTTGGCACTGGCTTCAAAATTAAACAGGGACTTCAGGGTTTGCCAATGTCTGGGGTGTGCGGGCACGATGACGGCTCTTTTAAAACAACAGGCGTGAGTTTGAACATGAATGGTTAACAGAAACTTAAGTAACACTTCTTTTAGTGAAGCGCTATTGCACTGGTTTAAAGACCATGGACGCCATGACTTACCC
>JANOOU010000490.1:0-3266 GCA_031421475.1 Gammaproteobacteria bacterium
CAAAAACTATTCCAATTTTTACAGAGCCGTTCAGATAGCGCGTCATGGCGTGTTTTTAGTGCATGATTTGTTCGAGGAATCTGTTAGAATACCGCCCGTTCCACGATTATCCATTTTACGGGAGATTGGCCAGTCCGATGCTCCCGTTTTCGTATGTCTGCGGAGGCGAGTTTGAGTAAAAAGCGCTGTTAGCCCTGCAAGATGGCAGCCTGTTCCGGGGCCAGTCCATCGGTATTTCCGGCGAAACCGTGGGTGAGGTGGTATTCAATACCGCTATGACCGGCTATCAGGAGATTCTCACGGATCCTTCCTATGCCCGGCAGATCGTTACACTGACTTACCCCCATATTGGCAATGTCGGCACCTGTAGCGGCGATGAAGAAGCTGGCCAGGTCCATGTGGCGGGTCTGGTGATTCGTGATTTACCCCTGATTGCCAGCAACTGGCGCAGCACTTTGTCGTTATCGGATTATTTGCGTCAGCACAAAACCGTTGCCATAGCCGATATCGATACACGCCGTCTGACCCGCATCTTGCGTGAAAAGGGCGCACAAAATGGCTGTATTGTGGCCGGTGAACAAATCGACGAAAAGAAAGCCGTTACCCGTGCCCAGGCATTTGCCGGATTAAAAGGAATGGATCTGGCCAAAGAAGTTACCACTGTCAAACAATACCAGTGGACTCAGGGTACCTGGTCTGTTGCCAGCAATCAGCATAGCCAGCATGACGTGGCCAGTCTGTCCTATCATGTGGTGGCCTATGACTACGGCATTAAACGCAATATTCTGAATATGCTGGTTGATCGTGGCTGCCGCGTCACGGTTGTCCCCGCCAAAACGACGGCTGCCGATGTACTGTCCATGAAACCTGACGGTGTGTTTCTATCCAACGGCCCCGGTGATCCGGAGCCATGTGACTATGCCATCACGGCCATCCGTGACATTCTCAAAACTGACACCCCGGTATTCGGTATTTGTCTCGGCCACCAGTTGTTAGGGCTGGCCAGTGGTGCACGCACTGTAAAAATGAAATTTGGTCACCACGGCGCCAATCATCCGGTGCAGGATCTCGATACTAAAAGGGTGATGATCAGCAGCCAGAATCATGGCTTTGCCGTCGATGAAAAAAACCTGCCCGTTAATTTGCGTGCCACGCATCGCTCCTTGTTCGATGGATCATTGCAGGGCATGCATCGCACCGACAAACCGGCCTTCAGCTTCCAGGGCCACCCCGAAGCCAGCCCCGGCCCGCATGATGTGTCGCCG
Source organism: Gammaproteobacteria bacterium (assembly GCA_031421475.1). Taxonomy (GTDB): domain Bacteria; phylum Pseudomonadota; class Gammaproteobacteria; order SZUA-229; family SZUA-229; genus JACPVK01. The sequence continues at coordinate 1,266 of JANOOU010000490.1, forward strand.
ATGTTTGGCCACTTTATTGAATTGATTGTGCAGAGAGTAAAGCGTTAAAAGAAACAGAAAACGCAAATGAACGCAAATGAACGCAAATAAAAGAAAATAAAAGCGTATGGATGTAAAAGATTAAACAGCTGATTGATCGAAATTATATTGGATGTTGGATGCGTCAGTATTCCTGATTCAATCTGACAGAGATACGAAACGTAAATGGAGTTGTGTTTATGAAGCCAGAAAAATCACTCAGTGAACGGGTTATACAATGCGGTTTTGTGGTGAGTAACACGCTGGGTGTCGGGTTTCTGGAATCGGTTTATGAAAACGCCTTGTGTATTGAGTTGGCGGCACAAGGGATAAAATTTCATCAGCAAAAGCAGATCAAAGTTTTTTATCAGGGACAGGTTGTCGGGAATTATGTTGCAGATCTGATCGTGGAAGGCAAGTTGCTGGTTGAGCTGAAAGCGGTTGCTGATTTGGCTGTTAATCATCGAGCACAGGTTACAAACTATTTAAGAGCCACCGGATTGACTGTCGGTTTGCTGTTGAACTTTGGTACGCCGAAACTGGGTGTTCAACGGATTGTTTATGAATACAAAGACTCAAATACAATTTAATTTCGCTTTTATTCGCGTTCATTTGCGTTCATTTGCGTTCTCTTTTTCTTTTCATGGTCAGGTAAAGCTGCATGCCTAAGCGCACAGACATAAAAAGCATATTAATCATCGGCGCCGGCCCTATAGTGATCGGCCAGGCCTGTGAGTTTGATTACTCCGGCGCACAGGCCTGCAAGGCGCTGCGTGAAGAAGGTTTTCGCATCATTTTAATTAATTCCAATCCCGCTACCATCATGACCGATCCGGGCATGGCCGATGCAACCTACATCGAACCGATACGCTGGCAAACCGTTGCGCGCATTATCGAAAAGGAACGTCCCGATGCACTGCTTCCGACCATGGGCGGTCAAACGGCATTGAACTGCGCGTTGGATCTGGATCGTGAAGGCGTGCTGAAAAAATTCAACGTTGAAATGATCGGCGCATCCAAACACGCCATCGACATGGCGGAAGATCGCGAAAAATTTAAAAAAGCGATGGAAGAAATTGGCCTGGATATGCCGCGTGCTGCGATTGCACACAGCATGGAAGAAGCGTATCAAGTGCAGGCGATGGTGGGTTTTCCCACCATTATTCGTCCGTCATTTACCATGGGTGGCAGTGGCGGCGGTATTGCCTACAACCCGGAAGAATTTGAAGAAATTTGTCGTCGCGGTCTGGATTTATCGCCGACACATGAATTGCTGGTTGAAGAATCCATACTCGGTTGGAAAGAATACGAAATGGAAGTGGTGCGTGATCGCAATGACAATTGCATTGTCATTTGCTCGATCGAAAATTTTGATCCCATGGGCATACACACCGGTGATTCGATCACCGTCGCGCCGGCGCAAACCCTCACCGATAAAGAATATCAAATCATGCGCAATGCCTCACTGGCGGTGTTACGCAAAGTCGGCGTTGAAACCGGTGGTTCCAATGTGCAGTTTGCAGTCAATCCAAAAAATGGTCATATGACCGTTATTGAAATGAATCCGCGTGTGTCGCGTTCTTCAGCACTGGCATCCAAGGCCACCGGCTTTCCGATTGCAAAAGTTGCGGCGAAGCTGGCAGTGGGTTACACCCTCGACGAATTGCGCAATGACATAACCGGCGGCATCACACCCGCATCGTTCGAGCCGGCGATTGATTATGTGGTGACCAAAATTCCACGCTTTACATTTGAAAAATTTCCGCAAGCCAATAATCGTTTGACCACGCAAATGAAATCAGTGGGCGAGGTGATGGCGATTGGCCGTACCTTCCAGGAATCCCTGCAAAAAGCCTTGCGTGGTCTGGAAATTGGTGTGGATGGTTTCAGCGAAATCATTGATGTCGAATTGTCAGATGAAGAAATCACGGCAACTTTGCGTCAGGAATTGCAACAAGCCGGTCCGGATCGCATTTTTTATCT
>JANOOU010000491.1:0-2844 GCA_031421475.1 Gammaproteobacteria bacterium
ATTACCGGGTGCCACTCTCGGCGTGTTGGGCGGTGGTCAGCTTGGGCGCATGTTTTGTGGAGCGGCGCGTACCATGGGTTACCGCACAGTGGTGCTGGATCCGGATACACGCAGCCCGGCGGGTCTGATTGCCGATACACACATTTGTGCCGCTTACGATGATGCGACCGCCTTGCAGCGTATGGCCGCGGATTGCGATGCCATCACCACCGAATTTGAAAATGTGCCAGCCGCCAGCTTGCAGTTTTTGGCGAAATTGAAGCCGGTGCATCCTGCTGCCGCCTGTGTGCAGATTGCGCAAAACCGTATTGCAGAAAAAAACTTCGCGCGTGGTATTGGTATTTCGCCCGCGCTATTTTATGAAGTGCGTCAAGTATCGGATCTTGAAGCGGCCTGTGCAGTGACCGGTTTGCCTGCTATTTTAAAAACAGCGACTCTCGGTTATGACGGCAAGGGACAGCAGGTGGTAAATACTTTGCAGCAGGCGCAGGAAGCGTTTCGTAATATGGGTGCAGTAGTCTGTGTGCTGGAAAAAAGACTGGAATTAAAAATGGAAATTTCTGCATTACTAGCACGCAATGCGCGTGGTGAAGTGCAATGTTACCCGCCCGCAGAAAATCAACATCGCAATGGCGTGTTACAACAATCAATTGTGCCGGCACGTGTTAATCAAAAAATTGCAGAGCAGGCACAAGCGTCAGCGATTAAACTCGCGAATGCCATGAACTATATTGGTGTACTGGCCGTAGAATTTTTTATCACTACAAACGATGAATTAATTTTTAACGAAATGTCGCCGCGCCCGCATAATAGCGGGCATTACACTCAGGATGCTGCGGTGACTTCGCAATTTGAGCAACAAGTGCGTGTGATGTGCGGATTGCCGCCGGGTGATGCACGTTTGATTTCGCCGGCCGTGATGGTTAACTTGCTGGGCGACTTGTGGCATCCCGATTGGGCTACATTATTAAGCGAGCCCAACGCCAAATTACATTTGTATGGCAAAGACGCGGCTCGCCCTGGACGTAAAATGGGGCATTACAATGTATTGGCGAGTACCATTGAGCAAGCGATTGTAGTGGCCGACCGAATTTTTTCTGCGTTAGAAACCAGGCAACAGAGGTGATTATGAGCTTGTTACAATCGGGGAATGAATTTGAAGGTGTGTTGGATCGAGATGAAAATACAACATTGATAACCTATTTACAAAAAACGCAGCCGTCTGCTCATGCCGATATGGTGGAGCTGTTGGTGAATTCGGCGGAAGGGTTAGTGGATGTTACGTTTTTTTGTCCCGATAGTGATAACTATGCGTATTATCTTGCGCACACGTCAGGCGGTGTGGTGTTCGCAGCCGTAATGGGTATGAGTGTGTTGCTTTATCGTTTGCCCAAACAAGCGGTTTCGGGCGCCTTGGCAAAGGGCGGAGAAATTTTTAATGAACTGGGTGGCAACTGGATTATGTTTAATCCGTTCTGGCCGGAGCGGCATGACGAACATCGTATGCATGATTTGCAACACTGGTGTCGTTTGTCCTATCACCATGCGCTGGCTCTGGAAAATGCGCCTACAGAGTAATCTAATCACGAACCTGGATTGCATACCATGCCGCTATTGATGCCTACCGCTATGCGGTTTTATAAAACGTGTGCAATAACCGGCACCCTCATTATTATTTTTACTGTTGCCTATTCCTGGATGCGCATACAGCAGTTTGAATATAATGTAGCCGCTGTGTTCGAAAAACTGATTATAGAAAGTCTGGAAGTGGATTCATTAAAAGATGAGTTGGGACATATCGATAAGGTGCTGAAAAAGGCTGGAGAAAATCCTGCGGTCAGCGTAGAAGTTGATGGCGTCGAATATCCCGGTTACGAAATAACACGGTTACGTAATGATAACAAAAATATACTGCGCTATTTTCAGGAACGAAAAAAATCCCTGGCGGAATCAAACAATTCCAAAAAACATATCATGAATGAAGTACGGGTATTGTTTGTAACGTCGCTGGTATTTTTGATTGTGGGTACATTGCTGGCAGCGTTGGGGTATTTGGGTTGGTACTACCGAATTGAAATGTTTGAGGAAAGAAGACACCAGACGCGATAATCGAGGGTATTACTAAGCCCACATCGAAATACATCGTGTATTTCGATGCATCTGCAAGCGGTCGGCACATGTCTGCCCGCATGCAGCGCGGCTTGCAAATTCCTGCACTGGATTTATTAAGCCGTCAATGTTCCTTGCCGGGTTAATAAATCCGAGCGAGGTTTTAAAATATCACTCACGATATTAGTTGTAAAGGTGTGTCCCACGGTTTAGTTGCGTGAATATTTCGTGTAATGATCACAAAGTACTTGACCTGATGATCTCTCTTCACTATAAAACACACATTAACCAAATAAAGGGAGGTGTAAGCCAGAATTAATTGTTGAGCCTGAACTTGTTTAACAAACCAGAAGGTGAAATATGGCTAGAAGAGCAGCTGCCGAAAGAAAGGCAATTAAACATACGCGCAAGCGAGGTTCACATGACTCGGTCGTCATTGACATGCAGTCATATGCTCCACACATTGACACACAAATATTCCAGTATCGTGTTACTCCCTTCCATTCTAAAACCGCTTCCCAATCTCAATACATCGCAGCCATGAAGGCACACAAGCCGACGTTTGGTATTGGCCCGGCGGGTACTGGCAAAAGTTATTGCGCCGGTGCATTGGCTGCGGAAGAACTCGAGGCCAGGCGCATCGACCGCATCATCATTAGTCGTCCGGCTATTGAGGCGGGAGAAAGCATGGGATTTTTACCCGGCACCTTGCATGAAAAGTTCGATCCGTATTTC
>JANOOU010000492.1:0-5411 GCA_031421475.1 Gammaproteobacteria bacterium
TTATTGGACTAATAGTACCGTACGGGATTATTTAGGTGTTTTGGGTATGAAATCTGATAAAAAACTACCGTACGGGAATATATCTACTTCAGATGATCTGGGGAGTTTAATCCGTGCGCATCGCAAGGCTCAGTTGGCGACACAAGCCGAATTTGCGGCGTTGTGCGGGGTGGGCGTGCGCTTTATCTCCGATCTGGAAAATGGCAAGCCGACGATACAGCTGAGTAAAGTCCTCCATGTGTTACGTTGCCTGGGCCTGGATATAGCTATTCATCCGCGTGGTTGGCAGAAAAATGCCCAGGCCATGCTCCGGCAAGGAGCATCCGGTGAGTGATGTCCTCAATGTTTATTTGCGTTCCATAAAAGTGGGGCGCCTGTGGCTGGAAAAGGGGCGTCGTTTCAGTTTTCAGTATGACCATGACTGGTTGGCGGGTGAGCATTCAGTTCCGCTTTCTATCGCATTGCCGCTGCGATCCGAAGCGTATACCGATGATACGGCGCGTGCTTTCTTCAGCAATCTTCTGCCGGAGTCTGAGCTGCGTAAAGTCATCGCCCGTAAATTGGGGCTTTCTGAGGGCAATGATTACGCATTGCTGGAGGCGATCGGCGGGGAATGTGCGGGCGCCGTTACGTTGTTGCCCGATGATGTGCCGCTCAGTGATGCAGGCAAGTACCGGTTACTCACCGATGAGCAACTTAATGTGTTGATCAGGGAATTGCCTGTGCGGCCAATGCTGGCAGGTGAGACCGGTATTCGGCTGTCTCTGGCGGGCGCACAGAATAAATTGCCCGTTTACTATGACGACAGCTCGAATAAGATTTATTTACCCGTGGGTAGCCGGGCCAGTTCTCATATTCTCAAGCCGCCAATTAAGAATTACCTCGGTACCGTCGAGAATGAATTTTTCTGTATGCAGCTGGCGCGTCGAATGGGATTGCCGGTTCCCGACACGACACTTCTACAACAAGAAGAAATACTCTATCTGGTCAGGCGTTATGACCGGCCGATGGATGAAGATGGCAGCGTTTTTCGTTTGCATCAGGAGGATTTTTGTCAGGCTTTTGGTATTGCGGCCGAGATGAAATACGAAAAGGAAGGTGGTCCTTCATTGCAGCGCTGCTTTGAGCTGCTACGTAATATCAGCATGACGCCGGTGGTGGATATACGAAATTTTCTGGGCTGGGTGGTGTTCAATTATCTGATCGGTAATGCGGATGCGCACGGTAAAAATATTTCGCTGCTTTTCAGAGAAGAGGGTCCGATTCTGGCGCCTTTTTATGACTTGATGAGTACGGCCGTGTATCCGGGTTTAACCGAGCGTATGGCCATGAGCATTGGTGGAGAGGATCGACCACAGTGGATTATGACGCGTCATTGGGAACAATTTTCTGGCGATATCGGTATGGGTTTTAAAATTGTTCACAGACGTTTACGGGAGATGGCTGAAAAGATTGTGCTTGAATCGGAAGTGTTACAAAAAGAATTCACTGAGCAGCATGGTGAGTGTGAAATTATCAATCAGATTGTTAAATTAATAAGTCAGCACTCAGGTAAGTTGCTGAAGCGGATGGATTCTACAGAGTAATGAGTGGGGTATTGGAAAAATATTATTGTCACTGTCGCTACTATGTTTAGACTTCACATTTTTCAGTAGCTACCCGCAATTGGTGTTTGTCTGGCCGGCATAAAAAAAGCCCCGCAATGCAGGGCTTTGAATTTGGCTCCTCGACGTGGACTCGAACCACGGACCCAATGATTAACAGTCATTTGCTCTACCAACTGAGCTATCGAGGAATAGAAACCGGCTTTTGGCCGTTCAGTCTTGAGGCGCGCATCCTACCGGTTTGGCCGGAACCGGTCAACCGTTGGAACAAACCATTATTTGTTCACAAAGGCGGTAATACGTTGCAGTGCTTTTTCCAGATTGCCCATGCTGGTGGCAAAGGAAATACGCATATGGCCGGGGCTGCCAAAGGCGGAGCCGGGTACCAGCGCCACTTCAGCTTCTTCCAGTAGTTTTTTGCCCAGTTCAACATCGTCACGTATGCCCAGATTTTTCATGACACCGGAGAAATCGGGGAAGATGTAGAACGTGCCATCGCTGGCGACGCAATCCACACCCTTAATGGCCTGTAAGGCTTTTAAAACAAAATCGTGGCGTGAACGGAAGGCGCTGTTCATTTCCTTGAAGAATGACTGGTCACCTTCCAGCGCGGCCTGCGCGGCCACTTGTGAAATCGACGTGGGGTTGGAGGTGCTTTGCGACTGCACGGTGTTCATGTCCAGTATTAACGACGCCGGGCCGGCCGCATAGCCGATACGCCAGCCGGTCATGGCATAGGCTTTGGAGACGCCGTTCAACACGATGGTGCGGTCATACAGCGCGGGGCATACATTTAATATGTTGCAGAATGGCTCGGGCGTCCACAGGATGTGTTCGTACATATCATCGGTGGCAATGAGGATATTGGGATGCTGCAACAACACATCCGCCAGTGCCTTGAGTTCGGCTCGGCTGTAGGCCTTGCCGGAAGGATTCGATGGGCTGTTGATAACGAATAAACGGGTTTTGGGCGTGATGGCCGCTTTCAGTTGCTGCGCGGTAATCTTGAAGCCCTGCGCCTGGTTGCCCTGTACGATGACCGGATTGCCACCGGCCAGCATCACCATATCGGGATAGGACACCCAGTACGGCGCCGGAATAATCACTTCATCGCCATCATTCAGCATCGCCTGGGCGAGGTTGAAGAAGCTCTGCTTGCCCCCACATGACACCAGAATCTGATTCGGCTTGTAACTCAGGCCGTTGTCTTTTTCGAACTTGTTTATAATGGCCTGCTTCAAACCCGGCGTGCCATCTACTGCGGTGTATTTGGTAAAGCCGCTATTAATGGCTTTGATGGCAGCCTCTTTAATGTGAGAGGGTGTATCAAAATCCGGTTCGCCTGCCGCCAGGCCAATCACATCGCGGCCAGCAGCACGCATTTGTGCGGCGAGTGTGGTGACGGCCAGTGTAGGCGAGGGTTTAACACGTTGTACGCGGTTTGAAGAGGGTATGGCCAAAGTTGCTCATCCTGAAATTAATAAATAAATCGTCGCGAAGCGACACTAAGTCCCCCTCGCCCCTCGCGGGAGAGAGTGGGGTGAGGCGTCTGGCAGTAGCAAGCTGCCTGTCAGACGCATGAATAAAAACTGCGTGATTATATTCAATGTCCAATCGCTTTGAAATCCATAGTTCCAACCGCCCGGCTGGTGATCAGCCGCAAGCCATCGCTCAATTGGTCGAAGGCATCCGGGATGGCTTGTCGGACCAAACGCTGTTAGGCGTTACCGGCTCCGGCAAAACCTTCACCATAGCCCATGTCATACAGGCGGTGCAGCGGCCTGCGTTGATCGTGGCTCACAATAAAACCCTGGCGGCGCAATTGTACGGTGAAATGAAAGAATTGTTCCCGAGAAATGCGGTGGAATATTTTGTTTCCTATTACGATTATTACCAGCCCGAGGCCTATGTGCCATCCAGCGATACCTATATCGAAAAAGATTCGTCCATTAACGAACACATCGAGCAAATGCGTTTATCGGCTACCAAGGCCATATTGGAACGTGAAGACACCATTATTGTGGCCACGGTATCTTCGATTTACGGTTTGGGTGATCCCAAATCGTATTTGTCCATGGTGTTGCACCTGGTGAAAGGCGACAAGATCGGGCAGCGCGATATTTTGCGGCGCCTCGCCGAAATGCAATACACACGTAACGATATGGAATTGCGGCGTGGATTTTATCGCGCACGCGGCGAGGTGATTGATATTCATCCGGCCGATTCCGAACATGAAGCCGTGCGCGTGCAGTTGTTTGATGATGAAGTGGAGCAGCTCAGTTATTTTGATCCGCTGACCGGTGAAGTGTTACGCAAGGTGGCGCGGCTTACGATCTATCCCAAAACCCATTACGTTACGGCACGTTCAACGATTCAGGACGCCATCGAAAAAATCAAGGACGAATTGCGTGGCCGTTTGCAGGAATTTCGCGACAACAATAAATTAATTGAAGCACAACGCATTCAGGAACGTACCCAGTTTGATATTGAAATGATGCGCGAGCTGGGGTATTGCACCGGCATCGAAAATTATTCACGTTATTTATCCGGCCGCGCACCCGGTGAGCCGCCGCCGTGTCTGTATGATTATTTACCGCAGAACGCCTTACTCATCATTGATGAGTCGCATGCCACCGTGCCACAACTGGGTGCCATGTACAAAGGTGATCGATCACGCAAGGAAAATCTGGTCAACTACGGTTTTAGATTGCTATCGGCCCTGGATAACCGGCCCTTGCGTTTTGAAGAATGGGAAAAAATTCGCCCGCAAAGTATTTTTGTTTCAGCCACACCGGGTAAGTACGAAGCCGAACATGCGCAGCAAGTAGTGGAGCAGGTTATCCGCCCCACCTACCTGGTGGATCCAGAAGTCGAAATACGGCCGGTAGCGAATCAGGTTGACGATGTGTTATCTGAAATTCATTTGTGCGCCGCCAAAAAACAGCGGGTGCTGATTACCACGCTCACCAAACGCATGGCCGAAGATTTAACCGAATATTTAACCGAGCATGGCGCGAAAGTGCGTTATTTGCATTCCGACATTGATACGGTTGAACGCATGGAAATTATTCGTGATTTGCGGCTGGGTGTATTCGATGTACTGGTAGGCATTAACTTACTGCGTGAAGGTCTGGACATCCCGGAAGTGGCGCTAGTGGCGATACTGGATGCTGACAAGGAAGGTTTTTTGCGTTCCGATCGATCGCTCATTCAAACCATCGGCCGTGCCGCCAGAAATATAGAGGGCCGTGCTATTTTATATGCGGATTCCATTACCGGCTCGATGCGCCGCGCACTGGATGAAACCGATCGCCGCCGTACAAAACAGCGTGAATATAATGAGGAGCACGGCATTACACCTAAAGGTATAGAGCGTGCCATCACCGATATTATGCAAACCGGTTACGAACAACGCTTTCAGCAACGTTACTTGCAAGTGGCCGAACACGCCGCCGAATACGCACACATGTCGCCAAACAAGGCCGGCAAGGAAATTGAAAAGCTGGAAAAACAAATGTACGCCCATGCGAAGAACCTGGAGTTTGAACAGGCCGCCGCCATGCGCGATAAAATTGATGAAATCAGGAAGCTGGTAATGGGGGCGGGGGTGTGAAATTTTTCATGAACCCAATGTCGCAGGTACAGGGTTTGATATTGTAGGAGCGGGCCATGCCCGCGACATCTTTCACAGCCAGATACTATTCCAGAACGGGTAATCACCCACACGCTGCACAATACCTGCCCGCACCGGATTCGCCACAATATATCTGGCCGCAGCCAGTAAATCATCTTCCTCACGCAATGCGC
>JANOOU010000493.1:0-2890 GCA_031421475.1 Gammaproteobacteria bacterium
GATGCAATGTAATGGACGGATCTTCCTCGACACGACGCTCAATACTCGCATCATCACCGCGTGCACTGCGCTCATCTTCACGCACCCGCGCCAACATCAGGGCGCGCGCACCTTCCGCTGTATCGGCTTGGAGCACCACATCTGGCACCAGTGCACGAAAATTTTTAACCGGCGCCCAGTTCAGCTGATCCTGACTCACCTCGCTCTCTGGCGATAAACGCCCCAGTATCAAATACTGGCTAATTAACTGATTGGGAAACGGCCCTTGAATACGCCCGTTTTTTTTAACGTACCAACGCGCTTGATGCGGAGTTTGCGACATGCCTGGCCAGATACCGATTTTTTTAATGTTGGCCTGAGTATAGGTGCAAATTTTTAGCCTGTAAGAAGCCGAATCGTTATCGGGAGATCGACACGCTATAACAGTTTGCTGCATCACTACTGCGCTTATCACGCCGTATCGAGTGCAGGGTTTCAGATTAAGGATGCTCTAACCCACGCTGGACAAAAACCGGCCCAGACATTACATTGCGCGACTATTCACGGGGAGGCCACACTATAAAAATGAAAAATCCAATCTACCTGATACTCGGCACGCCTTTATTGTTACTGTTATTTGCCTGCTCCGGCAATCAACAACGCATGGTGGATGCATCCCCGCAAAACACCGTTGCAGAAATCATACCGATTACCACCGCCAACATACGTGGTCATAGTGCTTTGTATAACGAAGGCTGGTACGTTATTACCTCCAGTGACAGAGCGCTGGATTACGCGCATGAAAAATCGGTGGTGTCATCAAGGGAAGCACTCACCGCTGCCGCGCAAGACATGGCCAGCCGCAATCAGGATCTGGCCAGCGATATACAATCCACCTGGAACTTAAGCAAAAATGTCAGTGTTAACACCTACCAAACCGGCACCCGCTTAACACGCAACATCTTTAACACCACATCGGATATTACCGGCAAACAGTTTGATTTTAGCCAGGAACAATTTCAAAAAAGCTGGCAGCGATTTATTAAAGGTAATCTTTATCTGGGTCAACGCACCGAAGCCACACGCCAAAATCTACAACAACAACCGGGAAATTATTACAAAAATTTACGCGAAGATTTTTCCAATATTTACAGCCTCACACAAAACATTCAGGCCGATTATTCCAACTCCATCGGCAGCACCTGGGACCATGCATTTTCCAGTGCCAAACAAGAATTTAATACTGCCTACGAAGACTCCGGGCAGTCGTCAAATACACTGGGCGGTTTAGCCAATATTTTTCGGGGTTATGCCAAAGGCCTATACCAGGGATTTATTAAACCCAGTGCCAGCACTGTCGCCCGTACCGCCGATAGCGGCGCACGCGGCGCAGCACAAGTTATATTTTTACCCACAGCAACAGCGATCAGCTTTACCGGCAGAACCGTGCAAGCCGTGGGCACCACGGTGTATTTCAGCAGCAAGCTCGGTATTGAAATTATTTCACCCACTGTCGAAGCCGGCTTGTTAAGCGGCATGGCTATTTTGTCGCTGGGTACAACACCCATCACCTATGTCACCGGTGCCAGCATCGGTGCCGTAAACCAGATTGCATTTACCGCCGCCAGCCCGATTGCAGGCGCTACTACGGGTGCCGTAAACACAGCCGTGGATACCGGAAAATATGTCGCCTTTGTCAGTTACGATGCGGTGACCGGGCTTTCCAAGGTGACGATTAATCAGGCCAGCGCTGCTGTGGTATTGGGTTATAACGCGCTCACCGCATTGCCTGCACATATTTTTATGGGCACGGTTGATAGCGCCGTATTTCTGGCCTACGACGGCCCACGTCTGGTTATTGCTTACGCCAAAGGCGAAATCAAATCCGACGACAATCAAACTATACGCATCGACAGCCTGCCGGTTGGCACGGTGATCGATCTTCAGACGCTGGAAAAAGCCGGCATAGACGTCAAAATACTTTCAGAAGACCCGGCCGTTATCAATCAAATATTGGAGCAGTTACCAAATGATTTGCGCGAATAATTTTTATATTAATAAAAAAATAGCCACGGCTATAACAATCATTTTTTTAGCCAGCTGCACCACGGCAACCGAAAAAAAAGATGACCCGTTAAAATACTCAAAAAAATTAATTCGTGAAGGTCACGGCACGCTCTATGACAACGGCGCTTTTGAAGTACCGTATACACAAATAAAAATAATTCCGGCCGGTAAAGAACCCCTGGAACTCGCTAAAGAAATGGCGGGCATGCGCGCTCGCCAGGCTTTTTTAACGTCCATAAAAAATGCGGCGGATTCTATTTATATCATTCCCGCCGGCAGCCAGCTGAGTCTCGATTATGCAAAGAAAATCAGCCAGGGCAGTTCCACTGCCGGCAATACTGTCACCGACATCAGCCGCCCCGGCGGTATGTATTTAATCAGCCGTTCCTACGATTTTGGCAAAGACATGATCGTGGACTCCTGGCAATTTGGAAAAGGAACCTCCGCTGCCATAGAACAATATGGCATCGGACTGGCAGATGGTTCAATTACAGGTGGCGCCTACGTTGCTGACAGCATGACCGATGTCGGCCTTTCAACGATTAATCGCTCATTCGATATATCCAAACAACTAGCGGCAAGTTCACGCACGCATTCCAAAAAAAGTTTGCAAACAGCCGGCAATCTTTTTATAAAAGGATATGTTGCAGTACCGGAAAAATTAAGCGACCGCAAGGACAAGGTTGTTGAAGCTGCGCGCCTTAAAAATTTCAGCCAGGGTCTGGATGACAGTCTCGAATTCCGAAATAAATACAGCAGCGTATTTACCAATTTGATTAGCCATACCACCCACAACTACACAGCAGATGTCGGCAGCTCATTTAAAAATGCAGGCAATGCATTC
>JANOOU010000494.1:0-8395 GCA_031421475.1 Gammaproteobacteria bacterium
ATATTTTATTTCACTTTTCATATCTCCACAGTTATGGATAGAGCCATTCGTGGGCATAAGAGTTGATTTATTTATATATCCAATCTGGTTCATGTATATCGTCTTCAGCGGCCGGATTAACAAATTTTTTGAATTCAACAAGCAAGATATACTATTTATTGTTTTTGTTTTATGGTTAATCATTTCGGCTGTTATTAATAACGAAAATGCATATACCAGTGACATAATAATTAATTACATAAAATGGTTCATTTTATACCGATTGGTTGCGGTTACTGTTGATAACAATGAGCTTTTTGTTAGTACAATAAATAAAATGATTTTAATTGTATTTATTATTGTTGTAGAGGCTATTCAACACAAACAGAGTGTTGATGGTCTTGGGTGGGCAGGTCAAACACTCGGCTGGGTAGATCAAAGCGTGCTTGATGAAGGTGGGACAGGAAGAACAAGATGGATCAATATTTTCGATGGTCCAGGTGTATTTTGTGTCATGTTCACTCTCGTTCTTCCTTTTCTGCTTGTTCGACAAGATGCAGTCTTCTCCGGGAAGGAAAAATTTTATGGATTGATTTTGTTGATTCCGCTTTTGTATGCAATATGGACTACGGGATCAAGAGGTGGTTTTCTTGCAACCTTGACAATCTTTGGATCGTATGGTCTGTCCAGATTAAATTTGTCAATAACCACGATGTTAAAAATTGGCACATTTATAAGTATTATATTTATGTTAGCGCCAAGTCATTTAACTGAAACTCACGATTCCAATAAATCCGCACAGCATCGTGTTGCTATGTGGATAGAAGGTATAGAAATGGCGCAACAAAACCCGGTATTTGGGATAGGCCGTGGAAATTATGCGACTTACACGGGTTCATTGATAGCGCATAATTCCTCACTCGAAATCATGGGTGAACTAGGTGTGCCGGGATTTTGCGCCTGGTTAGCACTTATATATATGTCGATCAAAACAATTTTGTTCAGATTAAAATCTGAAGCAGATCAGCGCATCCGATCATATTATCGAGGACTGATCATTTGCATCGTTGGATATCTGGCCAACTCAATGTTTGTAACACTTGAATACGAAACATTTTATTTTATCCTTGCCATGGCAAGGAGCCTTGATACCAATAATGATCAACAGCTTGTATTTGATAGCAATGATATAAAACGTGTTATCTATATCTTTATAGGGTTTTTCATTGTCATGAAGATATTTGTTCAGATGTACTGATTAGATATTTATTAGTTTTGAAGGTGAGACGAAAATGAGAAAGAAAGATATGCTCGCAAGAGCCGTTGAAGTTCTTTTGCCAAGTGACCTATTTTTTGGGTGCAAATATTTTCTCTGGAACGGATTAATTGTTCTTGCCTATCACCGTGTAATAAATGTACAAGATGTAAACTCCTATGAATATGACATGGATTTGGTCAGCGCGACGATAGAACAGTTTGAGCATCAGATGTTTTATATAAGCAAACATATGCATCCTGTTGGTGAAAAGGATATTGTATCTTATCTGTACCAAGGTAAAAAACTACCAAAACGCGCAATCATGGTAACATTTGATGATGGCTTCGATGATAATTATCTGAACGCCTTTCCGATTTTAATAAGACATTCAATACCGGCTACCATGTTTATTTCAACCTATTACATAGGGGGTAATGAACCTATTTGGTTTGATTGGCTTGCTTCACTGTTCATGTCGGCTACGGTTAATGTTATCAATGTACCTGATCTTGGGATTGAGTATATTCGTGGGGGAAGAACAAATAACCGAAATTCTTTTCTTGATCTAATAATAAAGTTGCGTGCTGTCAGCAATGAAGAGCGACTTTCCACTCTTCAATACTTGAAAAATGAATACAAACAGTACATGAGTCATATAAATACTAATAAAAGTAGATTTATGAATTGGGATCAAGTTAATGAAATGAGTCAGTCAATAATTTATATTGGTTCACATACCGTTACACATCCCATATTATCTCGCCTTGATGATGATGAGATTAGTGTAGAGTTAGCAGACTCCAAACGTATAATTGAAGACAGAATAAATAGTCAGGTTAACTCAATATCCTATCCCACCGGGATGGAGTCATCCTTTACGGACAAGGTAATTGATATGGTCAGAACGTGTGGCTATAAATTAGGATTCACCTACCAGCATGGATTTATCAGTATGCCTATTAAAGATCCATACAGAATGAAGCGGGTACACGTAGAAAACCATATTAATGCAGCATACTTCAATAGCATGATGAAATTTCCCATGGTATTCCGGGACTAGACATGATTGAAACCACACCGTTGATCAGTGTTATATTGCCAACCTTCAACAGGGCAGGCGTACTACCGCGCGCAATTGATTCTGTTCTGGGTCAGTCATATAAGAGCATTGAACTCATCGTAGTGGATGATGGCTCAACAGACGATACCCCTCAGGTGTTGGAACAGTATGGAAATAAATTAATCTGTATTAAACAGCAAAACCGTGGTGTTTCTGCTGCCAGAAATACTGGCATCCGTATTTCAAAAGGAAAATATCTGGCTTTTATTGATTCAGATGATAAATGGATGGAGTCAAAACTGGAGGAACAGGTACGTTATTTTAATAACTATGAACAGGATGATCTAGCGCTGGTTTGCACGGATGTTGATAGTATTGATATAAATGGTGCACATCACAAAAGACGTAGGTTTATACCAAGAAGTTCATCATGTGTACTGGATGTGGTAGATGTCTTCAGGGATCCATACCTTGGATTGCCTACAGTCATGATCAGGGCTGATCTTGTGAATAAGGATAGTGTATTTGATGAATCACTCAAATCCGCCGAAGATATAGATCTTTACCTTCGCCTGATGGTAAATAGAAAAGCGGGCTACATTCACAAGAAGCTGGTTGATGTATATCAGTCAAGTAACAGTTTGAGTGCGTCTATTACAAGTTATGATGACAATATACGCGTCATTACAGGCTTTCTTAAACAGCATAAAGAACTGTTTGTCGAGTATGAATCAGAAATCAACCAGCTTATGCACGGTGTCTTTATGGATTATGCAAAAACGTTATTATGGAAGAAAAAAAGCAGGGCGTCGCGTGAACAGTCGCGCAAGGCTCTGAACTACAAATTATCAGCTGGTGCAGTTTATTTGTATCTAAAGTCTTATATCAAATGACAGCAGACGATCAGCAAGTATTTAATTATGATATTTCATACTCACCCTATGCCTGGTGGCTGCTTGCTGGCCGAAAAATTTATGGTTCGGTCATGGTGCTTGGAAAATTACCGGCAGATGACATAAATACGATCAAGGAAATGGCTACTCATGTTGAAAATATCGATGTTGAATCTACCAGTATCCTGGCGTCTATGACAGGACGATCGCTGCAACGGCGGTATGACACAATTATCATTAATACGAATCATGCACAGCAGGGTATTAACCCTGATTGTTTTCTGGATTCTTGCAAAAATATATTGGCTGAGTCGGGTGTCATGATTATGTTCATAACAAATTATCCGGTATTCAGGCACACACTAAATACGTATCCAGATAAGACGGAGATTATGCCATGTATTGCTTATGGCGGTTTTCCATTTGAGGCATTTGTTCCCGGCTATTATCACTCCAATAAAAATCAGTGTATTGTCAAAGACCGCTTCAAGACAGCATTGTACAAACTAGGTGCGTACAGATTTTTTCTGCGTTCCAGCATACTTGTCAGCAGGAACAATGCTAAAACTTCACTGCTGCTGGATGATATTGTTGAAATGCTTGGTGAAAAACTACCTGTAAAATACGATGTTGAAAATATAAAACTATCAAAATATTATTTCAAATATGGAAAAGTCATCGTCGCTTTTGTATGCAGCGTGAACAACAAACATGCTCGATATATTGTGGTGTTAGCAACGGATAAATGGGCACTGGAACAGCGTGAGAATGAGAAAGCTGCTATTTTTTATATCAAGGAATTTTCAGCTTTAGCGAAATATGCTGTTGGTTTTTACGTTAGTACTACTGTCTCTGGATTCATGGCCTACATCATGGATGAGGCTGAGGGGTTGACGGTAGATGCTGCTTGCTCGAATCTTTGTGATATGACAGCCAGCGCTGCCAAGGTTGTGGAAACCATCGCGCTCAGTACTTTGCGTGGTGCACGCAGCAGAGATGAACTTATTGAAAAACTATCCAGCTATATAGCCAGATTTAACGGCAAGATGGCAGCTTATGAGTCTTTACCCATTTCCATGCCTGGCTTAGATATGCTTGATGATATAAGAAAAATACCCGTTGTTTTCATGCATGGTGACATGAAGCTGGAAAATTTTGTCTTGGATAAGAATAATCAGGTCCACAAAATCATAGACTGGGAGCAGGCAGATATTAATGGCTGGCCGCTGCTTGATCTCTTGTATCTTGTTTCCTACAACATGCATATTATTGATGGTATGAATTTTATGGGTGCGTTCAAAAAACTATGCGTTAATGATGTGCCTGTTTTTTACAGCGACATGATACTTTCCTACAATAAAAAACTGAATATAACCAACAGCCAGTATCGTTTTCTTCTGGCTATATTCTTTGTGCACCACTATGCATGCAGGGTGATTATTGATTCCATGACCGATGATGAAAGAATTTGTTACCAGGCAGTTCTAAAAACTGTAAAAGATATATTAAATGGAGATTGATGCGTGGAATTAGCTGCACTGATTTGTTTGATTACATGCTCGGCATTAATTGCATACAACTATGCTATTTATCCGGTTGCTATTATTTTATTGCAACGTATTATTCCAGATAAACATCATGCCCGTATTCAAAATACGACTTACGCACCCACCGTAAGTTTTATTATTGCCGCTTATAATGAAGAGCTTGTTATTGAAAAAAAACTGAAAAACACTTTTAAGCTGGATTATCCGTCTGAAAAAATGCAGATAATTGTTGTGTCTGATGGCTCAAATGACAGCACGCCCGATATTGTGAAGCAGTATTCAGGCGAAGCTGTTTTATCCCTGCATTTATCTCAGCGCGCAGGCAAGTCTGCAGCCTTGAACCGTGCTTGTGAAATGGCAACCGGCGACATTCTCGTTTTTTCGGATGCCAACAACGACTATGACAAACAGGCCATTCGATTACTGGTACGGCATTTTGCGGACACCAGGGTTGGTGCCGTAACAGGCTGTAAACACATTTATGACAATGCTGATCGGCAATCTGCACGGGGTGATGGTCTTTATTGGATGTATGAATCGCGCATCAAGTCTGCCGAAAGTCATCTTGGCTCTATTACCGCAGCAGAAGGCGAAATTCTGGCGATACGGCGCAATCTTTTTACACCCATTCCACAGGGTTACATTAATGACGATGCGGCGATTACCTTTAATATTGTCAAGAAGGGATACAGGGTGCTGTACGAAATTGATGCCAAAGCTTACGAAGAAGCTTCAAAAAATATGATAGATGATTTTCATGTAAAAGTGCGTATGGCTTCTGGAGGATATCAGACACTGATGTATGAATTTGGCTATCTAATGCCGCCGCGTTCATGGTTTGCATTTTCATTTTTATCGCACAAATTACTGCGCTGGCTGACACCGCATTTCATGCTACTTGTTTTAATGATGTCACTCGCACTGTTATACCTGTGGCCGGTTCGTTGGTTTCTTTTTTGCCAGCTAGCTTTTTATCTACTGGCACTCATTGGATGGGCGAAACGCTCGCAGCCCTCCTTGCCCTCCATTTTTTACATTCCTATGTATTTCACCAGCATGAATATTGCAATGTTTTTCGGTTTTGTAAGGTTTATCACTGGCAAGGGTTCGGTCAATTGGCGCAAGGCGGAGAGATAATATGTACATACTTCTGATTATATTATTGCTGGTTTTTATGACTGTTATTTTTTGGTTGGTATTAAAATCAAGAAACATGCATATATGGATATTTTCCTACATAATCGGAAAATTAAAAAATTCTCGTAGAGTAAGTGGAAAAAAGCATATCTATTTTTGTTTGGCGGACCATTATGAGCCTTATTTTCGCAAAGCTGAACAAAATATCGCACGCAAACTGGTAGATGACTGGGTTGAGCAATACAAAGCCATAGCGACAAAGCACCACGATTCTACTGGGCGTCATCCTCAACATAGTTATTTTTATCCGATCGAAGAATATGATGAATATATTCTGAATAAGTTGAAGGAAATATGCAGTGATGGCTTGGGTGATGTGGATATACATTTGCATCATGATAACGATACGGCGGAGAATCTCCGAAAAACACTTAATGACTTTAAACAACTGCTGCATACCCGACACAGTCTGCTGAGAAAAAACGACAAGGGTGAAATTGTTTATGGTTTTATTCATGGCAATTGGGCGCTGGATAATTCGCGCCCAGACGGTAAATGGTGCGGTGTGGATAACGAGCTGGATATTTTACTTGAAACGGGTTGTGTGTATGACATGACCATGCCATCTGCACCCAGTGACACTCAAACAAGTATTATCAATAGTATTTATTTTGCAAGGGAAGACGGCAAGGCAAAATCACATAATCACGGTACGGTAGCAGCTGTTGGCCAATGGATGGAAAATCAGTTGTTGATGATTCAGGGACCTCTTGGCCTCAACTGGACATCGAGAAAAGCGGGTGTACTGCCAAAAATTGAAGCCGGTGAATTATCCAGTGACGCCCCGCCTTCTGAGGCGCGCCTCCCGATATGGGAAGGTGCTGGCGTAACTGTTAAAGGCGCGGACAGTCATATTTTCATAAAACTATATACCCATGGACTGCAAGCCAAAAATTCGGCCATGTTTTTTGGAGAGGGTGGCTTTGACCGGTTATGGACCATGCTCGAACGCGCCTATCGTGACAACAGAGACTATACACTTCATTATGTTACCGCCTGGGAAATGTATGGCGTTATCAAGTCTTTGATATCTGGCAGGCAGTAATGAAAAAAGTACTGCACATTATTGAATCCCTCGAATTTGGTGGTGCCGAGATGGTCGTCATTAATCTCGCCAATAAATTGTCAGATAAATATGATGTTTCTATTTGCATGACCAAACGTGAGGGCGATTTGTGTTCGCGTGTTAACGCCAGGGTTAAACTCCATTTCCTGGATTGCAAGGAAGGAAATGATTTGACTGCCGTAACAAAAATAATATCTATTATTAAACATAACAATATAGATATAGTACATATCCATAATTGGAGCGTATATCTTGAGGGTGTTCTGGCTGCACGCCTGGCAGGGGTAGAAAAAATACTGCATACCATTCATGGGTCTTATGCACCGCCTGTAACAGGCTTTAAAAATTCAATAAAATATAAAACAAGACATTTTATTGAGAACATACTATCCATTTTTGTTTATCGTTTCATACCGGTGTCTTTGTCTATTAAGGATTATCTACAACGTGATTTTTGGATAAATGCCAACAAAATATTGCCTGTGCATAATGGCATTGCAGGACTGGATCGTAGTAAAAAAATAAATAATAATTCAGCCGTATTGAAATTGGTTACGGTAGGCAGAGTAGCGACCATAAAAAATCACACACTCATGCTCAACGGTTTACGCAAGGCGATTGACGCAGGTGCCAATGTTACCTTAAGCATCGTCGGTAATGGCCCGGAATACGTCAGTGTACGTGAACTTGCCACTACGCTTAATCTCGAAAAATATGTCGACTTTATGGGATTTCGCTCGGATATTGCCGATATTCTGGCAGATAAAGATATGTATATTCTGACCTCGGATTACGAAGGTATTTCCATTTCGCTACTCGAAGCCATGAGCATGGGGTTGCCAGCCATTGCAACCCACGTTGGTGGCGTGCCTGAAACTGTTATTCATAATCAAACCGGTTTGCTGATAGAAAAGGGCAATATTGATGCGCTGGCAACCGCCATTATTTTTATGGCAAGTAATAAAAATACCGTCGTTAGCATGGGCAAGGAAGCCTATGATTTTTTCATCAAGGAATTCGAAGATAATAATTTCATCCGTAAATATGACGAAATCTATGCACGCTGAACATTCCGCAAAACTTCACATACTCTATCATCACCGTACCCAGGGCAGGGGGGCCGAAGGTGTGCACATTACCAGTATTGTGCGCTCCATGGAAACCATGGGACACAAAGTAACAGTGCTGTCACCGCCGGGTATTGATCCCATGAGTACAGCCGGTAATGCACCCGTTGACAAGTCCAATGTCAAAACGTCGGGCATTAATTCTTTCTGGAAGTTTGTCAGCAAAAATTTGCCGAATTTTATGTTTGAGCTTGCCGAAATCGGTTACAACATACCGGCCATGCGTCGGCTTGAAAAAGAACTATCAGCGAATCGGTACGACATGATT
>JANOOU010000495.1:0-3982 GCA_031421475.1 Gammaproteobacteria bacterium
TTTTCTTTCACTGGCTCTATACCAATCATATGTCCAACTGGAAATCCACTATAGGTGACAGCGGTGCCACGTTTAATACCGGTAATTTTATCAAACACGACAAAATAGTTATCCGCTCCGGTCTCTTGCCCGGTTACACGGTACATCATGGCAAACAAAATCACTAATGCAGTTAATATAAATAAACCAACCGCAAAGTAATTAATATTATTTTTTTTCATACGTGTATTTATTTTCCAGTCAGACGCTTCATGTATTCATCCACATTAACTGCATCTTGCCGTGGCTTTCTATTTAACAGATTATAGATACGTTCAGTACTGCTATGACGCACTTCATCAATCGTTCCACATATCAATACTTCGCCACGATCCAGAATCGTTATACGGTCTGCGATCTTGAATGCACTTTCCAGTTCGTGTGTTACTACTACAATAGTCATGTTCATGGCGTCACGTAATTTCAAAATCATTTCATCAAGTTCCACAGATACTACCGGATCAAGCCCTGCTGATGGCTCATCAAAAAACAACATTTTAGGATCCATAATAATGGCACGTGCCAGTGCGGCGCGCTTCACCATACCACCGGATAATTGAGAGGGCATAAGATCTTCAAACCCGGCGAGATTCACAACTTCCAGTTTCATACGCGCCATGATTTTCATGGTACTTTCATTTAATTGCGTATGTTCACGCAAGGGCAATTGAATATTTTCGCCTAAGGTCATGGAGCTAAACAGCGCACCACCCTGGAATGACACACCCATGTTTTTACGCATATCGTGCAATTCACGATTAGACATGGCGGTAATATCTTTACCCAGCAAACGAATATGGCCAGATGCCGGCGTATTCAACCCCAACAAAAAACGCAACAAGGTGCTTTTACCCGAACCACTGCCACCCATCACCACCATAATCTCGCCTTTTTTAACTGAAAAATTAATATTTTTCAGAATATGTCGATCACCATACCAGGCGTTTAAGCTTTCAACTTGTATAACATCATCATTCGAAAAATTTCGCGTCATATTAACGTGTGAAAAAATATGTAAAAATCATATCTGCAATGACAATAAAACTAACTGACATTACGACCGAACGCGTGGTGGCACGCCCAACACCTTCAGAACCTCCACTGACCTGAAAGCCATTGCTGATACCCACTAATGCAATAATGGCGGCGAATACAAAACTTTTAATTAACCCCTGCGCTATATCCCAGGCGCGGATGACATCAAAACTACGCTCCATATAGGTCATCACACTAATATTCAGTTCAATGGAACTATATAGAGCGCCGCCCAACATACCCATAAGCTGGCCCAATAGGGTCAGTGCCGGCACAACAAGCATCATGGCAATTAAAATCGGCGCGGCTATGTAGCGCACAGGATCTATGCCAATTGCACGTAATGCATCAATTTCCTGTGATTCCATCATGGTACCGATGCGCGCAGTAATCGCAGAGCCGGAACGACCGGCGACGACAATACCAACGATCAGTGCAGCAAATTCGCGTGTAACAGATACCGCAATACCCACTATAACCTGGCCTTGCGCACCGTAAGGCTTGAGTGTTTCCATACCTTGAATCGCCAACATCATGCCGACAGCCAAACACAATATGGCAATAATGGGCACCGCCTTGACGCCTGATTGCATGGCTTCGTTTATGATATGTGCAAACCGCACTGGCTGCTGACGAACGTGGCCCAAAAATATCCAGGCTAATGATTCATATAACAAAACAAAGACATAACCTAGTTCAGCTATAGCTGCTGAAAATATCAACCCAAATCGAACGGCTATCTGTCTCATTTAGCGGCAACTGCCGCGTCAATATCAGAATAAATAGGAAACACCTTATCCAAACGCGCCAGTTGCAACACCTGCATCGCCGCACGACTGACGCCAAACAGAGCAAAAAATAGTTTTTGCTGACGCGCCAGCTGAAAACCTTCCACCAGACTGGCAATACCAGAACTATCGATATAAATCACTTGAGACAAATCTACCAACACATCTTTTTTTTGCTTCAGGTATTTCAATATTTGCTCCCGTGCAACAGGCGAATAATTCAAATCGACTTCACCTACTAACGATATAATCATAAACCCATTTTTTTCTGACTCAGGATATTTCATTTTGTCGTTCCTCCCGATACGCCAGGATTACTGTCTGTATCGCATGGTTTAATTTCACCCAGTCGTTTACGCATCTGCAAAAGATTCCCTACCCCATCCAGGCCATCGAGATACTCAACGCTGTCCATCATTATATTAATCATATGAACACCCAATCCACCCGGGCGTATTTCGTCAAGAGCGCGTGATTTAATAGATTGTTTATCTATTTTTTCTGCAAAATCATGTATGCGTATGACCATATCCTGTTCGTCTTGCCAAAATTCCAGTATAACTTCACCGTCTTCCTTAATGCCGTAGGCATGTTGAATGACATTCATGCAAGCTTCATTAATGGCCATCACCATGCAATCAATATTTTCGTTCGAACATCCCATACGTTGCGCCAGAATTCGCACAGCATCACGCACCGGCTTTAATTTATCAGCACGGGATAAAAAATGTATTCGTTCCAGTATCTGCATTAATTTATTGTTGCAATAATAATAGGGTTACGTCATCTCTAAGCGGTGATAGTGCATCATGACGAATGCGCTTCACAATCAGATCGATACGCTGTTGCGGTTTTAACTGTTCTGGCATCGTGGCTATAGTTTTAAATAAACCACTCAATCCCAGTACCTCGCCATTTTCGGTATAACCTTCGGTTACGCCATCTGAAAACATATAAAGACTATTGTCGCTCAAATTCAGACTGATTTCCGGGAACACAGATGTTTCCAGTACACCCAAAGGTGGAGATGCCGCCGCAATTTCGCGCGCCAGTCCCTGCGGGGTAAACAACAACGCAGGTGGATTGCCGGCATTAACCAACTTAAGCAATCCGGTTTTCGGATCAAAAATCCCCGCTATCATGGTAACGAACATACCGTGTATGGATGTTTCACACAGTTCTATATTAATCTGCGCCAGCAATTCACCTGGCTGATCTATACGTTTACCCAAACAACGAAACAAACTACTGGTTTTGGCCATAAGCAATGCCGCATTTATGCCCTTACCCGACACATCACCCAGATTAAAATAGATACGGCCATCCGGTAGCGTGAAATAATCATAAAAATCGCCTGATAAATCGCGTGCCGAAATATTTAAACCGGTTAATGGAAAACCTTCTCCCATGTCAACCGGTAGCAGGCTGCGCTGAATTTCCCGCGCCAAACCCAGTTCCTTGTTAAGTTCCGCTGCCAACACATCTCGTTCACCCAACGCCTGCTCCAGACGTAATGTCAGCTCCTGGAAATTTAAATTATCTTCCGATAACTGCGTATTCGCTTCAAACAGCACTTGCGAAAACTTGACGCGCTCCTTAATCGGAATCCCCATGACCAGAGCAATTTGATTTACATCATTTGGAATGGCGGTTAATAACTCTTCGGTGCGGAACGGCTCCATTGCGAAAGTGCCTGAAATAAACTGACGACAACGATTGATAACAAAATTTTTATCTACAGCCACGTAAACAGCAGCCATCCAGTCAGCGCAATGCAACACATGGCATAATTTATTATCCAGTTCTCCCGATAGGTTTTTTTCACAGCGGTGATGTGCCAGAATCGGCTCTGCTATCATGCCCTGTAATTGCCATTGTTTACAAAATAATTCCATAGCCTGATCATGGTTCATATTAAAAATATTTCGTTCCATGCTGTAGCGCGCTTCGGGCTCACGTTTACGAAATTCAGACCACAGCATGCCTTTATTCGGACTAACTAAAAACAGTAAAAAAAAGCCAACATCCTGTAACAAACCTGCCGTGAAACAAAGACTGGCATCCAGACCTATCAGCTCACCCAGTAGGCGCGCACTGACTGCGCGCCGTAACGAATCTTC
>JANOOU010000496.1:0-11776 GCA_031421475.1 Gammaproteobacteria bacterium
GAGCCGTTACCGAAAGATCATGGTCCGTTCCCTGAATCATTTTTTTGTCGGCATGGCAACTGATGCATAATTTGCTTTGATGATCTGCCGGTAGGCGTAAAAAACTATTTGAAGCATCTCCCGCATTGGCAGGTAAATCTGTATTGCGTATTGCCGGGTTGCCGGGTGTCCATTGATGCGGATTATGGCAACTGGCGCAATCTATATTGCCTCCCGTTTCCGCTCTGTCGCCTGCTTGATCAAAAACCGGAATAAGCGGGTCGGTTGCAAGCTTTGCTGTACTGACACCGACCGGATGGTTATGGCCTTCAATTGATTTTTTTCCGGCAACGGCTTTTTTCTGGTGGCAATCTGCACACAATCGGGCAATGGGCGATGGTCCTTCTCCCTGATTTCGAGCCCACAGTGCTGGCCCTTTGGCATTGTGTGGCATATGGCAATGCAGGCATGCGCCCTTAACCGAACCATCTTTGACATTATCAACTTTCCCGGCGGGCAGGGGACTGAATTCGGAGGATGCATTGCTTAAGTCATGTTTGGTGAACATGACAGACTGTTTATCAACATGGCAATTATTGCAAAGCTGATTTTTACCGAGATCTGCAATACGCAGGAAACTGCTATCAGCATCACCTTCCAGTTTTGCAGGCTGATCTGTTTTTGCATAAGGCAGCGTTGACCAGCGATGTGGATCATGGCAGGTGCCGCAGCCGACACGCCCATCCTGATTAACTGGCCGCCCTCTGTTGTCGTAAAGCGGCAGTGCTTGCAACGCCACAGGTTCGTCCTTGTGTGCGTCAGATTTTTGTTTTAACAGCGTACTGACCCAGCCATCAGCAGTCGACTGAATACTCAAATGATCAACAGGAACATCCATCGGATGCGTGTGATCACCGATGATTTTATCCTTGGCCAAACCATTTTTGTTATGGCAACCGGTGCAGGCGATATAACCGGTTCCCTGTCCTTGCAAATCGGTACGCGCCCAGAGCTTGGGACCCTTGGCATTATGCACCAGATGGCAACTCCCACAGATTCCGGATTCGGCCACTGTTTGGCCCAGTGCATTAGTAGAAGCGGGCGCCATAAAACGCATGTCATGCTTGCTGTTCGCCACGTCCCATTTTTCCTGGTGGCAGGTTTTGCAAAGACCAGCCTCAGCACCATTCGCTACGCGCAGAAATCGCGTTTTATTATTGCCTTCTTTATTAACATCACCCTTATCATCGGCATGCGCCGGATTCCATTGATGTGCATCATGGCAGGAAGCGCAGCCCACCTTGCCCTGCATCTGTTTAACTGTTTTCACGCCACCTTTAGAAAATGCAGGCAAGTCGACCGGCTGTTTCAGCCGACTGATATCAACGCCAATGGCGTGACTGTATTCACCCACTGTGTGTTTCTCAGCAAGCCCCTTGGTTTGATGACAACTCAGACACAGCGCATCCATTGGCTCCACATCCGTTGCGATATTTCTTGCCCACATTTTTGGGCCAGTACCCTCATGTGGCAGATGACAGGCACTGCAGGGTCCGGATTTTTCAGCCAGGTTATTTTTTTTGTTTAAACTGTCCGGCCTGAGTAATCTCATATCATGTTTCGTATTGGCAACCTTACGCTGCTCGATATGGCATGTCTGGCATAAACTGTCTTTGTCATTTTCGCTGACCAATAAATGACTTTTCTTCACGGCATCGTGGGGCTTATGACAGCTCTGGCAGATGACTTCACCTGCGGCTCCGGTTTTTGCGCCTTTTGCTATTAATTCCTCGGGTATTTTTATCTTATCGGATAAAACATTGACCGGGTGTGTACCCATGTGTCCAGCCTGTTCCCGGTTAAAGGCATAACGATCACTATGGCATTCACTACATAACTCTGAACGAGTATTCTCCATTACAAGAAGTTTTTTATCAGGTGCCGCATGGGGGCGGTGACAGCTTTGACAGGTAACGCCGCCATCTGCCTCAAATTGCCCGCCTGCCTGTATTAATTTTGTTGGCGGTGATTGTGTTAGTTCCTTAATTTTAACTTTAATCGGATGTCCGCCATGCTCTGGGCCTTTTGTTTTTTCTTCGTGGCAGGAGGTGCATAACTGGCCGCTATCATTACGCACCCGCATAAATATTGCCGTGTCTTTTTGATTCCAGTCCACGCCATGGGCGGTATGGCAAGTACCGCAATAGACCTTGCCATCATCGTTAAGTGGAAAAAGATTCTTGCCTTCAACGACAGGAATTTTGATTTTATCTGAAGGCTTAACACCTACAGGATGCGCATATTTACCTTCTTTCCATAAATATCGGGATTCCAGCACAAAGCCATCATGGCAGGAAAAACACATGGGATCGGTGCTGGACACATCCTGCGCACCTGTATTCATTACTGGTTTGGGATCATAAGGAATCAGAGTGCTTACATCTTCTCGCTTGAATTCGGTAAGCCACATAATATGACATGAAGCGCATTCACGATTAGCAGAGGGTAATTGTATGGCGGCATGAGATAATTGATTAATGGAAATAAAATAAAGTGCGGCAAATAACACCCGTCTTTGAATAGACAGGCCATGTTTGATTTTGTCAGTTAACAGCCTGGTCATTGGCACCCCTAGTTAACCAGCTGATACACAGAAATACGATGCGCGCGCATTTCCACCACATAAAGCTTATTATCATCAACCAGCATGCCGACAGGTGTAACCATTGTATAAGGCGTGCCACCCTCACCAAGAACAGAAATAAAATCCCCGGTAGCTGAAAATATTTGCACAAGATTCATATAGCTGTCAGAAATATAAAACCTGCCTTTTGTATCCACAGCAACTCCTTTTGGGCGCACTAATTGGCCCTGTAATACACCCCAGTCACCAACAACCATTGTAACCTTGCCTTCGGCATTAAAAATCTGAACACGGGTATTCATCACATCCACTACAGCAATCCGACCATCAGGCGTTTCAGCAATGGTGGCCGGGTAACGAAACTCTCCCTGATTCGTACCGTTACCGCCCCATTGCGTCAGTAATTTACCCGTTGGCGAGAAAATCATCAGATTATGTGTTTCACTTGCGGAGACAATAATATTACCGGTGCGTGAATACACTAACAGATCAATAGGTCTGACTGGTTTGCCTTTATGTTGCAAGGTAAAACTTTGAATATATTTGCCATCAAGATTAAATATCTGTACACGATGGTTACCTGAATCAGCGACATAAATACGCGTACTGCTGACAAATATACCCACAGGATAATTGAACTGCCCCTGCCCATTACCATATGTTCCAAAGCTGAAAAGATGATTGCCCTGTTTGTCAAATACCACAATACGGTGATTGCCGCCATCAACAACATATAACTGCTTTGAATTGGCGGCTACATCACTGGGTAGAGAGAATGTGGTTTTTGCATCACCTTGAATTTGATATTTTAAAGCCGCCGGTTGTGTAACAATGGCTGTTGAAAAAGCAGGCTCACAAATAATTAATAGCAGCGTTAATAAACACCGCCTGACTGGATAAAATAATATAATCTCTGTCTTCAGGTTCCATGGATTCATTAGAATGGCGCCACCAGGCACGGCCTTTGAGTAATTTTTTACTCGGTATTGTAGTCTCAGCCCTTTTTCACCAGTCATTATGGCTGGATCTGGCAGCACGAACAAAATGCTTCTTGCTCACCTTTCGATCAATATGACAGGTCATGCAATCGATAAACCGACTATATATAGCATGCAGCGGTTGCACTGTGCTTATCTGTGCACACAGGTAAGCGCCATGATACCGAAAGCATGGTGTATAGTACCAAGATCTACTGTATCAACATCGACAACAATATGGAAATGTCATTTGTTATAAGAGGTGACTGCTTGATATTGCTCAATAAATTCGATTTAAATTTGCATGAAAAAGAACCCGCATTGATACCAAAGGCTATAATTTTCTTCACTAATTAATATTGGGAGTAATCATGCAGAGAATAAATATAAATAATTGCTGTGTTTTTTAAACAAAAAACATCATGTCTGATAGTATGCAAATACATTAAAATAACAACTCCATTAAAGTCCTGTAATATTAATATTGGCCAATAGACATCCAGCATTTTTTGGGTGTACGTTTCGGTAATCTGTTCAATACTATGTGTATGAATAATATGAATATTAATAATGATTAAAAGTACTGCCCTATTAATAAACCGTATGGCATGGATATGTGTTTTTATTGCAGGAAGCCTGGCAGTAATTGCTCTTGAGTGGGCAGACCATCAAAGCAATGCTATAGGCTGGTTTTTGATGACCAGCGTATGGTCAGCGGTATGCGGGATTGGATTTTCGGTATGCTATTCGATAATTACCGGGTTTAAGTGCAAATAATAAACATCAAATTGCCATGGTTTAAAATTGCAGGTGTTTTTAAAATGATTTTTAGATTTGTAGCCTTACCTAACGCTATCGATTGCGTCAGTCATGAATTTAGGGAGAGGCTGAAACAGGGAGATGCTGAAACATGGCGTTTTTCTGTGTCATCGCCTGTCCGAGCCATGGCTGGTCTGGGCAATGCTCTCCAATAATTAATAAAATATTTCACGTACAATTTCAAGCGCATAAGAAGGGTTAATGACGGGTAGCAAATACTAAGTTCAGATATTCGATTAGAAATCTTCATTATGTTGATTCATGTCAACAGTCAATGGGTATTTAATTAGTATATATCTAACTTAGTAAATTCTGATTTCTATCATTAACAGCAAGGATAGAGTGACCTCTGTTTTATAAAAAATCTGTTTAGTAATAATACGCATGAAACTTGAAAAGGCATGACAAGTGAATAGTTTTGTACCCTCTCTCCGTATCAATTATCTATTTGCTCTCATTTTGTTGTTATTGTTTTCAACGTCAACATTTTCTGGTGACGAGTTGAATTGCGTGCTTTGCCATAAATACCGTGGCTTAAGTCGCATCGATGAGAATGGTGATTTCAGATTATTTTATATAAATCAGGAATTATTCGATAGTGGCCCGCATAGACGAAACAGCTGCAAAGACTGTCACATCGATATCGATAGAATACCCCATAATCCGGCAAAAAAAGTAAATTGCACGCAAGAATGTCATATTAATGAACCCTCTGGGCAAACGAAATTTTCGCACAAGCCTGTTGCTGATGTTCTGGCCAAAAGCACGCATGGAAAGTTAGATAGTACGGGGCTGCCGAAAGAATATCAGGAAGATTATCCTGATTGCAAAAGCTGTCATGACGAACCCTTGTACAGGCCTTTTTCAATTTATAAGGGGGAAAAGATTCCAGGCATTTCAAAACGATCTATGGCACGCTGCAAAAGTTGTCACACGAAAGGCGATTTCGCAGAGGATTTTTATGAACATGTTACAACCAGGCTGCACAAAACACGCTTTCCGATGGAAACCATTAAAATATGTGCCAAGTGTCACCAGAATGAGGAATTTATAAAAAGACACAAACTGGATGATGCAGTGACATCATATAAAGAAACATTCCATGGAAAACTCATGCAACTGGGTTCTGAACGTACACCTGACTGTGTTGATTGTCATGTTGTCACAGGTGAAAACTCGCATTTGATAGAATCAAAAGATAAACAAACGTCTTCGACTAATAAAAATAATGTTAGCACAACATGCCGTACATCAGAATGCCATGACAAAGCCGGACCCATGCTTGCCGGATTTCAGACACATGTAACCTACGACAGTGAAAAGTATCCGTTACAATTCTATATGCTGGTGTTTTTTAAGGCGCTTATGGCATTGGTAATGTATTTCTTTCTGGCATTGATTTTCCTTGAGCTTATGCGTCGTTTATTCCCCCGGTTTGCGTTCTTTAAGGAAAAGAAAGCCGATAGTTATAATGACTTCATAAAAGAAATTAAATCAGATAAGAATTCAACGGATTAATTTGGAGTCCAGTCATGTCAAAAAGATATCAGCCTATCGTTGAGAAAGATGGAAAACTATTTTTTTATAGATTTTCTGCGCACCAACGAGTTCAGCACGTTGTGCTTTTTACTACTGTAATTACGCTGGCCCTGACAGGATTTCCTTTAAGACATTCTGAACAATCATGGGCAAAACCACTTTATGACTTTTTTGGAGGCCCTGATATTGCTCCTTTAATACATAGAGCCGCTGGTACAGTACTCTTGGCTTTGTTTGTATATCACACGATTTATTGGATGAATCTGTTTTATAAAAATCATGTAGTTAAATTGAAGCAGGCAAATAAACTTACAGTCAAGAGTTTTTTTAAAGAGCTGTTTTCTTTAGAAATGGTTCCTAACAAAAAAGACCTGAAAGATATTATTCATTTGTGGAAGTACCTTTTATATATAACTAATCGTCCTCCGCGTCACGAACGCATGTCATGGCGTGAAAAGTTTGATTATTTTGCTCCCTATTGGGGTATACCTATTCTTGGCCCGGCTGGCGTTATATTGTGGTGGAGCGATGAAATAAGCCATTTTCTACCGGGAATTGTATTAAATGCTGCTTACATCATGCATACGGATGAGGCTTTGCTGGCAGTCTTATTTCTATTCTTTGTGCATTGGTACAACGTACATTATTCACCAGAAAAATTTCCGGCTGCCACTGTATGGTTAACCGGTTACTTGAATGAACATGACATGATTCATGAACATTACAATGAGTATTTGCGCATAATGATTGAAAATGGACTTGAGGACAAAATTAAACCACAAGATTTTGGTGGAGAGAGTTACGAATGGTAAAGTTATTAAAAATATTTATATTCAAGTCTTATGTCGTCTTTTTAATGGCATTTACAGTGTGGTATGGTTTTTTTATGTATCCACTTGTTTTTGGGTTTGAAGGAAAAAAAGAAGCAGAATTGTCGCTGAAAAAAATAGGTCATGCCGGTACAGAGCAAGAGGCCCTGTTTGTTAACTTAATATCATCTCAGAATATAACCGATACAACAAATCTCGGGCACAAAGTTATAAAACAGCCATATATAGAAGGTCGATTCCATCATGTTGCATTTGAAAGCCAGCAAGATAAAACCAGTAGCTGCATACGCTGCCATGGCAACACACCACACAACAAATCAAAGGAGGTTCGCAGTTTTCTGAACATGCATGCATTTTATACAGCCTGTGAGACCTGCCATATACGTCCAGAAGGCAGTGATGCTGCATTGTCATTCCGCTGGTATAACAAAGACACAGGGGAAGTAACCGTAAATCCCAAGGCACTGATTGATATTGATCGTAAATATAGTCACTACAGCCCTTCAAATTATCCTACGTATGGCAACTATGGAGCTAAAATTGCACCAGGGAGAATTACGAATGGCGAATTTTCTTTTCTTAAGGATGAAAAAGATCTGGAATTTGTTGAACGTTATCTCAAGGATGACAACATTTTAAGCGAACAACAGAAATCCCAAATGAAGCGTATCATTCATAAAGAGATCAATAAAAAATCTATTGAGTGCAATAGTTGTCATCAGGAAAAAAATTCTTATATTCCATTTGCAGAACTCGGTTACCCACCGCGTAGAACTGGTGAGCTCACTAATACATCTGTTGTAGGAATGATAGATAAATACAAGGAATTCTATATACCTAACTTCCTGTCAACAGGAGAAAAATAAGAACGGTACCTGCTTCATAAGAGGCTTTAATAATGACCAAAATTACAATTTATATACTATTTATGATTGCATGTAATTTATGTCAGGCCTCAGACTGGGTGTTAGTGCCATCTAATGACCAGTACTGGATGAAAACTGTTAACCATGAAAATCATGAGATTATAATTTCATATTTAAATAACACGCCGCGTTTATTTCTGGTTATATCCAGTGATGTACCGCCACCAGATAAGCCTATTCCTATACTGCTAACAATAGATCGTCACACTAAATATAAAGGTCAATTATTTTTTCTTAAGAAGCACCCGGAACAAAGTATTTTCAGAATTGATACCCATACAGATTTTGCACGTAAATACATAGCGAAAATGAGTGCGGGAGTAGAATTATCAATATTATTTATATTGCATGACCAAGCAATGTCATTTTCACTAATGGGATTTACTGCAGCACTCAATGACTTATTGATTGCAAACGATATTGGTAGCCTTGACATTGAGAAATTAAGAGAGGCAAACAAAAAAGAAGAGGTATTTTGTTACATTACAAGCGACCTTACAGTCAAGGCGA
This sequence comes from Gammaproteobacteria bacterium, assembly GCA_031421475.1. Taxonomy (GTDB): domain Bacteria; phylum Pseudomonadota; class Gammaproteobacteria; order SZUA-229; family SZUA-229; genus JACPVK01. The sequence goes on from JANOOU010000496.1 coordinate 8,225, forward strand.
TGCAACGGCGCTTAAATGGTGATAGCTACACAAAAACATTTAATAGTTTGTCAAAAGCTATTCCATCTGGAATAGACTCGTCACTACCAGATATTATTTCACAAGTTTACAATATTTCAGAAGCCAGACTGCCTGTTGACCCACGTGCAGAAAAATACAGTATTTTTAAGCACTGCATGCAGAATAATAAGTATGATTAAAGCTAATCGATCATGCTTCCACCACCGGTAAACACAGTTGTTTGCCGGTGGTGGATACAGGCAAATGAACGCTAATAAAATACAAGCCTTTGACTTACTAACGGGGCACTTGAAAAGAATACGCCTACCATACAAAACAATATTGATCAGGCTATAAAAATTCGTCATCCCCGAATGTTTTTGTCGGGGATCTATCGGGCAGCAACAAGATTCCCGCCAAAAGCATGCGGGAATGACGCTGGATTTAATTATTCAGTATTTACTCGAAGGGTATTCTTTACATGAAGCCAGTTAGTATTTGTATTGATTAGCGTGCAGTGGCGGACTCTGCCTTAGCTTTTAATCTCTTCAATGTGTTATTTCCCGTTGGATGTGTTTGTATCGAGTAAAAAAGCGGCGCCGAATGCGCCGTTTTTTTTTGAAGATTTTGCGTTACAGGCCTGGAGGCCTGCCTCCCGGGCCGGGAAGATCCCGGCTCATGCCAGCATCCGGTAGAGCACTCGCACCAACCGTTGCGTCACCGGGATTGATCACCGTGCCATTCCCCAGATTGATGCGTGCTGCACCACTGCTTCCCGTGCCACCATCTTCGCCACGTCCGGGGTTAGAGGTGCTGCCGCCATTGCGGCTGATGGCTGTAGGTGTGCCACTACCACCGGCATTGCCGCTTTCATCGGGCATGCCTGCCAGGTTTTTATCAGGCTTGCCACCGCCGCCTTCTTTTTCCGGTTTGTCACCACCTGCTGGCTTGTCGCCGCTGCCGCCTTGAGGGTTATTGCTATTCTGTGGGTTGTTGCTGTTACTGCCACCCTGAGGATTATTGTTGTTGCCGTGCTGTGGATTGTTGCTGTTACCGCCCGTTTGCGGGTTATTGTTGTTGCCACCACCCATTGGATTGACATTCACACCGCTACCCCTGTTATCGTTGCCACCGTTCTGGCCGGGCATGCCTAAGCCACCACCCTTGTTATCGTTGCCACCGTTTTGGCCCGGCATACCGAAGCCACCGCCCCTGTTATCGTTACCACCGTTCTGGCCGGGCATACCGAAGCCACCGCCCTTGTTATCGTTGCCACCGTTCTGGCCGGGCATACCAAAGCCACCGCCCGTGTTGTCGTTACTACTGTTCTGGCCGGGCATACCAAAGCCACCGCCCGTGTTGTCGTTATTACTGTTCTGGCCGGGCATGCCTAAGCCGCCACCCTTGTTATCGTTACTACTGTTCAGGCCGGGCATACCGAAGCCACCACCGCCACCGCCACCCTGTTCTATACCCAATCCCTGGCCAGTCATGTCGGTCTTGCCGGGTATGCCGCCCAAGCCGCCCATCTGGCCACCCATGGGTTTATCTCCCGGTTTGCCTAGCTCTTGCAGCTTTCTTGCATTAGCGGGAAGTCCGGTGGGTATCTGCCCCATAGGTTTACCCATCGACTGCCCCGTATTCGCTGCGTTACCGGGTGTTTGTCCCATGCCTTTAGGGACAGCGGGCTTTGGGCCTATGCCCTGAATGGCGCCGGGCATTTGTGCCCCACCGGGCTGGGCTGGGGTGAGCCCGGCGTTACTTGAAATTTGTCCTGCACCGGGAGCCTTGCCTAAACCTGCTTGGCCCGTATTACCGGCATTTCCGTTTTTTTGAGCATTGCTGGCTTCGTCGATTTTCATCGGGGTTACAGCAACGAGTCGGCTGATGCCGTCAGTGGCCGCAAAAGCCGGGCTGCCCAGTGTTAACACGCTGGTGATAGAGAGCCAGAGCAAACGATGGTTACGCATGGGTTTTCCTTTTAGTGCTGAGAGGTTGTGCGGGTATAAGTCGGTGGTGCTGATGTTGCGGTTCAACGGGGGTGAATGCAAGAGACGGATGGGTTTTGGGAGTGCGATCGTGTTCAATGAACCAACGACGTAGACAGAAGTGAAAAGGGTTTACAGCAGGCGTAGGAGATGTTTCTGTTTACGCTGTTTTTGACCGGGGTCGGCAGTTTTACAGAACGTAATTACGCAATCTCATCCAGCGGAAATCTCAGCATCTCCACATCCCATTCTTGACTCGCTGAAGCAGTGAGTATCAAACACGATGCACCGCCATTCGTGCGTGTTGCACCTGCGGCGCCGGGATTGATCACCCAGGGTGTGTTTTCTTTATCAACCAGCATGCGATGCGTGTGGCCGTACACAATCACGCGTGCCTGCGGGTGAGTGTGGCGCAACGAAGCGTGATCAGGTTGTTGCATGCCATGAAGGTGACCGTGTTCGACGACCAGCTCACCACCGGGTAACTGCAACCGAGCAATTTTTGGCAAGGCATTCACCACCTCGGTTGCTTCGATGGGCCACAGGCCGGCGGCATCGTTGTTGCCGGCAACGGCTGTGACCTGTGACTTGAGTTGATGTAATTGTTCGAGCACATGCGCGCCACAAATATCGCCAGCGTGTAACACTTGGTAGCAACGGCGTATAACCAGTTCTACACGGGGATCAATGTAGCCATGGGTGTCAGAAATTATGGCAAGGCGAACTCTATTTGTATTCATGATGGTGCATACCTATGGTGCAATCGGGTTACTGTTAATTTTCCGCTTAATACGTAAATGACGATTTTATTTTTTGTCGTCGGTGTCTTTTTTCTTGTTTGAAGCTGGCTTTTCTCGGGCAGATCAAAATTGAAATGGAATTTATCGCTGCCCATGGCATGTTCCTGTAGGGGGGCAATTCATTGCGCCCATGTCAGGGCGCGATGAATCACGCCCCTACGGTAATTCTACGGTGTTTTCACGCTTAAATAAAAAAACCGGACGTCTTACGACACCCGGTTTGGGTTTTAACTACAAAGGGGCTTGGTGTGCAGCCGCTTTGAACAGCTTTGACTTGTCTACCAAATCCACATGGGCACGCTGAAACACAGTCCATTTGCGGTTGGTCTTGTCGTAAACAAAGTTCACGAAGCAATGCCAGTTCGTTTCATCGACAAAGTTTTTGTCCATGCGAAGGGCTTTTTTCGCCGCTTCAGCGACGCTCCACTAATATCCGCGTGTCGTAAAACACAAACACAGTTTTCTTGGTTTGGATAAGTAATGTTTATCCGTTTTATTAGGCGAAGCTCAGGTTGAAACTGCGCTGTGCGGGTAATGAATGGGCAGTCTCCCTCTTGATTTGAGGGAGATGCGTGTATGGGTCGGTCATGCATCAATCGATACTGCCATCCGGGTTGAGGGCAATGATATGGCTGGCGGTGGTGGTTTGGTATGACGTGAAGCCGCCTTCAATATAAATATCACGGGAGCCGTCGCGGGCCGGGGTGAGGGTGTGGACGCTGCCGTTGAAGCCCGTGCCGACATTGAAGCCGGTGTCGACACTG
>JANOOU010000497.1:0-3033 GCA_031421475.1 Gammaproteobacteria bacterium
CAAACGCGGTTACTACAGCCTGTGGATATTTGGCGTGCTGTTTGTATTGAGTATGATGGCGGAAGTATTGAGTAATGATAAACCCATCATGGTGTCCTACCAGGGTGAGTTTTATTTCCCAATTGTTAAAAGTTACTCGGAAACAACCTTTGGTGGCGATTTTGATACAGAAACGGATTATCACGACAGTTATATTCGGCAGTTTCTCACTAAGCACGGCAACTGGATGCTGGAACCTTTCAATGCCTACAATCATATAACGATTAATTACGATACAGATGAGCCGAATCCGGCAGCACCCAGCGCCCAAAATATACTGGGTACAGATGATCGAGGGCGTGATGTATTGGCGGGATTGATTTATGGATTTAGATTGTCTGTCTTGTTTGGTCTGGTATTAACAGCCATAGGTGTGGTGATTGGAATTGCTGCAGGCGCCGTGCAGGGTTATTTTGGTGGCAAGACAGATTTGTTAATGCAGCGCTTTATAGAAGTGTGGGGTTCCATGCCCGAACTGTATTTATTGATTATATTTGCTTCCATTTTTCAGCCCAGCATTTTGTTATTACTGATCCTGTTATCACTTTTCGGCTGGATGGGACTGTCAGATTATGTGCGTGCAGAATTTTTAAAGGGCCGCAATCTGGAATATGTAAAAGCAGCACGAGCACTAGGCTTGTCAGATCGCACGATTATGTTTCGGCATTTATTGCCTAACAGCATGACCCCAGTAATTACCTTTTTGCCGTTTCGAATCAGTGGCTCCATTCTGGCACTGACCAGCCTGGATTTTTTAGGCCTGGGGGTACCGCCATCCACACCGAGCCTCGGCGGGCTGTTGTCGCAAGGCAAGGAAAGTATTATGGCCTGGTGGTTGTCGCTCAGTGCGTTTTTGTTATTAGTGGCGACCCTGATGTTGCTGGTATTTATTGGCGAGGCTTTGCGTGAAGCCATGGATACAAGGAAAAACTAATCATGACCGCGCCCTTAATACAAATTAAAAATCTGAATGTGACATTTCGCGCAGGCGACCAGGCTATATCCGCAGTTCGTAATATCAGTTTGGACATAACGCCCGGCCAAAATATAGCGCTGGTGGGTGAGTCCGGTTCAGGTAAAACCGTTACGGCATTAACTTTATTGGGATTGCATGATTATTCTGCGACGACAGTCACCGGTGAAATTATTTTCGCACAGCAAAATCTGATCGGTTGCGCCGAGCCTGTTATACGTAACATACGCGGTCGTCATATTTCAATGATATTTCAGGAACCGATGACGTCGCTTAATCCGGTATACCCGGTGGGCGATCAACTCATTGAACCCATGATGTTGCATCTGGGTATGAACAAAGAACAAGCCTGGCGTCGCGCCACTGAATTGCTCGACAAGGTGGGTATAGCGGATCCGGCACAACACATGAATCGCTATCCTTATATGATGTCAGGTGGTCAACGTCAGCGTGTGATGATTGCCATGGCACTGTCATGTAATCCGCAACTATTGATCGCAGATGAGCCGACCACGGCGTTGGACGTTACCATACAGAAACAAATTCTGGAGTTGCTGGCTGATTTGCGCAAAGAATTTAATATGACGATATTAATGATTACCCATGATTTAAATCTGGTGCGTCATTATTCTGATTATGTATGTGTGATGCAGAACGGTGAAATAGTTGAACGCAATACCACGGCTGCGTTATTTGATGCTCCACAACATGAATACAGCCGCCATTTATTGGCGGCACAACCGGTACGTATTGTTGATGAAACGACCTTAACGCAGAATATTCTGCTTCAGGCCAATAATGTATCGGTGCATTTTCCGATCACTAAAGGATTTTTTAAACGACGTGTTGGCAGTGTCAAGGCAGTAGAGCAAATCGACATTCATCTGAATCAAGGTGAAACACTGGGAATAGTCGGCGAATCCGGTTCCGGTAAAACCACGCTGGGCATGGCTTTGTTAAAGCTACAGCAGGCCAGCGGGCAGATCGTGTTTGATGGTCACGCATTGCATGTTTTATCGGCATCGGCAGTGCGTCCTTTTCGTAAAGAATTCCAAGTTGTGTTTCAGGATCCATTTGCTTCACTCTCGCCGCGTATGACGATCCAGCAGATTATTGGCGAAGGTTTAAAATTACATTATCCGCGTTTGAACCGGGCCCAACACTACGAACGTATTGTTAAGGTTTTGCATGAAGTAGGGCTGGATGAATCGATATTATGGCGCTACCCGCATGAATTTTCAGGTGGCCAGCGTCAGCGTATCGCCATCGCACGCGTTGTGGTGCTAGAACCCAAATTGTTGTTGCTGGATGAGCCCACCAGCGCATTGGATGTGTCCATTCAGAAACAGGTATTAGAATTACTGGTAACATTGCAGAAGTCGCATGGGCTGAGTTATTTATTTATCAGCCATGATTTGCGGGTTATACGCTCCATCTCACATCGAATTATGGTCATGAAAGATGGATGTCTGGTGGAGCAAGGTGAAACGCAAAAGGTATTTGATCAACCAGAACATGTTTATACGAAACAATTATTATCGGCAGCCATGGTGTAGATAGATCACGGCGGATATTAACCAAAGCAGGTAAACAAAGCGGGTAACCAAAGCGGGTAACCAAAGCGGTTAACCGAAACAGCTAACCCGAGCTGCCGCTCTACAAAAAGAATTTTATACTCAACATTCGTTTTACCTAATCGGAGTCTGCATGTCACATCAGGACACGCCCAATACAATATATCTCAAAGAGTATACGCAACCGGCGTACTGGATCGATACTGTTAATTTACATTTTGAGATAGGAGATGAAACACGTGTAGTAGCTGAAATGGAATTCCGTAAGAACACCTCTGTAGAAGGTCATCATGTGTTGGAGCTACACGGCGAACAGCTGCGGCTGGGTGCTATTCTGCTCAATGACCATGCGCTGGCCAATGGCCAGTTCAGCGTTGATGAGGGCAGGCTGTTAATACCGGATGTGCCTGATCAATTTACCTTGCAAATAGAAACTTTTATCAAGCC
>JANOOU010000498.1:0-2661 GCA_031421475.1 Gammaproteobacteria bacterium
CATTGATAGTAGGCCGTATTGTTCGTTGCCTGAAATATCATACAGGCGTTGCATTCAATGCGTGTTACCAGGTTTATCGGCAGCGCGCCAAAAAACTGTCGGCGAGGCGGGGTTTTCCGGTTAAAACTTTGTCACCGCGCCTGTTATGGATGGGGATGGTCTAATATTCCTAGTGCTGAAACAAGTGCAAAGGCAGTGGGGACGTGGCCTGACAGCTGATTTTATTGAGTGGGCACGGACATTGCTTTTACACATACCAATGAGGACATAACAATGGCCGAAGAAGAAAAAACAGAGGTTGTAGCCGCTAAACCGGGTGGCTCGATGAAGCTCATCATTATTATTAATGTTGTGGTGGTATTGGTGTTAGTAGCTGTTGGCGTCGCGGTGTTTATGATGCAGGGCGAGCCTGAAAAAGAGGATGCCGAGGTGTTGGCTGACGAAGAGCAGCCGACTGAAAGTGCGGTGAACAGCGAAGTACAAAAACCGATTTATATTTCTTTGAATCCGCCTTTTGTGGTGAATCTTGAAAACCAGGAACAGGTCAGTTTTTTACAGGTTGAAATGGAAGTCATGACCTATGAACCCTCCGTTGATGAGGCGATGAAAGTACATACCGCACGTATTCGTGGCGAGTTGCTGTTGCTGTTAGGTAGTAAACAATATCATGAGATCAACAATGTTGAAGGCAAGCGAAAATTGAGTCAGGAAGCGATTGCAGCAATACAGCAGATACTCACAGAAACTGGAGCGAATGGCACAGTAGAGGCCTTGTATTTCACCAGTTTTATTATGCAATAAATTGAGAAAAACATGGCCACACAAGACGTACTAAGCCAGGATGAGATTGATGCACTACTGCATGGTGTAGACGACGGCAATATAGAAACCGGGAGTGATGAGCCGTTACTCGATGGCGTGGCCCGCGGTTATGATTTTAATTCACAGGATCGGATTGTTCGTGGTCGTTTGCCAACACTGGAAATGATTAATGAGCGATTTGCACGTAATTTGCGGGTGAGTATATTTAATCTGTTACGTCGCCAGGCCGAGCTGTCGGTGAGTGGCGTGCAAATGCTGAAGTTTGCGGAATATATTCATAGCTTGTATGTGCCGACCAGTTTAAACCTCATCAAAATTAAACCGCTGCGGGGCACAGCGCTGTTTGTGATTGATCCAAAACTGGTGTTTATTCTGGTGGATAATTTTTTTGGTGGTGAAGGTCGTTTTTACAACAAAATTGAAGGCCGTGAATTTACGCCCACCGAGCAACGTGTTATCAGCATGTTGTTAAATCTGGTATTCAAGGATTTGGCTGATGCCTGGCATCCGGTGAAGCATCTTGAGTTTGAATATCAGGGGTCGGAAGTGAATCCACATCTGGCCAATATTGTCAGCCCGTCCGAAGTGGTGGTAGTGAGTACGTTTCGCATTGATCTGGAAGGTGGTGGCGGTGATCTGCATATCACCTTCCCGTATTCCATGGTGGAGCCGATTCGTGATTTGCTGGATGCGGGTGTGCAGAGTGATGTGTCTGATATCGATGCGCGCTGGATTATTTCTTTGCGTGATGAAATTTTTGAAGCAAAGGTAGGTATGAAAAGCAGTTTGCTGGAAATGGAAATGAGTTTGGCTGACATCCTTAAACTGAAACCGGGTGACATTATACCGATTGATATGCCGAACACGGTTGTGCTGGAAGCCGAGGAAATTCCTTTGTTTCGCGGTACCATGGGCGTGTCTCGTGGTAATACAGCGGTAAAAATTACCGATCGCGTGAAACGTAAACATCTTAACTTTATTAATACCGAGAATGATTGAAGGTGTGCCATGAGTGAACAACAAGATGCCGATGCCTGGGTAGCGGCACTGGAACAACAAACCGGTAAAAATAAGAAGGCAGCCATGAGCGAGTTACGTGACGATAGTACGCCCAGTAATGAAGTGAATCTGGATGTGGTGCTGGATATTCCCGTGAGTATTTCCATGGAAATCGGGCGCACTAAAATCAGTATTCGAAATTTGCTGCAACTGAATCAGGGTTCGGTGGTGGAGTTGGACCGATTGGCGGGTGAGCCGATGGATGTACTGGTTAATGGCACTTTAATCGCACGCGGTGAAGTGGTGGTGGTTAATGAAAAATTCGGCATTCGTTTAACCGATATTATCAGCCCCGCAGAACGCGTTAAAAAATTACGATAAACTATGTTGCGCATAATTCCTATTGCAAGTTTACTGGGTTCTCCTTCACTGGTTTTAGCTGCCGATAAAATAGCGCCACCGGTTTTTTCATGGTTGAGCATATTTAATATGTTATTTGGCCTGGCGGTGGTGGTTGCATTAATTTACGGCCTGTCATGGGTGTTAAAGAAATACAGCCGCCTGCCGGGCAGCCATCAGGTTGATATGAAAATATTGGGTGGTATTTCATTGGGCACACGAGAACGTGCAGTACTGGTACAGGTAGAAGGTAAAAAAATATTATTGGGTGTTGCGCCTGGTCGCGTTAATGTGTTGCATCAATTTGATGACAAGCCGTTTGATCAAACACTGGCAACGGCCATGGAGCAAAAATCATGAGAGTATTTTTGTTGGCGATGTTGATGGTATTTCCAGTGTTAACTATGGCGGACCCGGGTTTGCCACTGATTGTCGTACAGG
>JANOOU010000499.1:0-4251 GCA_031421475.1 Gammaproteobacteria bacterium
CCAATAGCAGTTCACAAACAATTTATTGTAAAATTCACTGATGTCAGAATAGTTATTTCTTGTGCAAATCCGCAATAGTTGCGTAGGGTGGGCAACATGTTGCCCACGCAGTTACATCCATGTGCCGACATTCCGCGTGGGCACTTGTGCCCACCCTACAAACTGGTACAAATTACATGTAAACAGCGCCAACGCAACGCCGATAATCTCCTCCGGCCGCGCCTCCTTGCGGCGGTGCCAGCGGCATGAAGGCTTCGCGCCCGCCGTGTGGTTACAAAAAATCATAGCTGTGTCTGCAGACTTAACAACTGAGTGGACGGTTATTAAATCAGGTGACCTTAGCGCCTGTCCAGCAGGCTTTCATACACCCTACTTCCCACTCTTATATATTTGAATCCGGTGCGTGCAGATAGATGGGCTGAAAATCGGGATTAATTACAGGGCAGCTTCGGAAATTCACTTTATCGTCATCCCGGCGCACGCTTACATAGATGTAGGTGGTAGGGCGACGCAGGAAGCCAACGCCGAGGCCGGGATTCAGAAATCAATGAGATGGATTCCCGCTTTTGTCGGAATGACGAATTTCCAGAGGTACTCTAAAGTAAATGTAAGACTGAACTCGAAGTCTTCCATAACGTAGTTTGCAATGTAACTGCTGGGATTGCTCACCCTTTTTCCAGCTTGACGAGTCGTATCTACACGGATACTATTCTCCAATGAATATATTTCTTCGAACAGATGAGTTCGATTCTTGGTTGAAATCGCTTCGCGACCCTATAGGAAAGGCGCGTATCGCCGCCCGAATACGTTCAGCCGAATATGGCAATTTTGGCGATTGCGAACCAGTTGGCGAGGGAATTTCGGAGATGCGTATCCATTGTGGCCCAGGCTATCGGGTTTATTTCGGCCGCAAAGGTGAATTCGTGTTTCTGTTGCTCTGCGGTGGTGATAAATCCACGCAAAAGAAAGATATTAAACAAGCCAAGACATTATTCAAAAAGCTAAAGGTTTAAACGATGAAAAATGTAGCTCCTTTTGATGCGGCAGATTATCTCGATAGCGAGAACGTAATTGCCGAATATTTGAACGCCGCACTGGAAGACTCCAATCCAGATGTGTTTCTTATGGCGGTTCGCGATGTAGCAAAAGCTCGCGGCATGGCACAATTAGCCAAAGACACTGGGCTTGGTCGTGAAAGTTTATATAAAGCACTAGTACCTGGCGCAAAGCCACGTTACGAAACGATTTTGAAATTAATGAAGGCGCTCGGTATTCAATTGCACGCCATACCGATACACGCAAATTCGGCAATCCTGACTAACGCTTCAAAAGGGAAGCCACGCACTAAGGCGCGCCGCGCCGTTTGAACGGGTGTAACGCACCTCATTTACTACCGAAACACTTGGGAACAATACCCTGCAATAAATCCTTTCTTAACTTATGCAACCCCATGCATCAGATAAAGCAGAAAACGGCGTGATTCCACGCGTCCCGCGTCGCCCGGTTGCCAAAGCGTTACTACATTACCAGACAAAACATAAAGCACATGATGAGGTGATGTGCCAGGCTTATGCCAGTGGCGATTATTCCATGCAGGCGATTGCGCTGCATTTTGGTGTGTATTATTCAACGGTGAGTCGAGTGATTCAGAAGATTTCTGCGGTAGATGATTGAATGCAAGCCCCGATTTCGCTGTATTAATTTTCAACCTAAATTTCTACTCGCAACGCGGCAACACGATCAAATTTAATTCTGAAATTTGCTACAAGGATCAGCCCGTCGCTTCTTGCGTGCCCGGCTTTAGGCATCTCATTTACAATAAGCCATTCTGCGTGCATATCAATTTGAAATAGGCAAAAACAAAAAAAGCAGCGGTAGCCACTTTTTTGAAGTTGAAGGTAGGTACCGGTCAATACAACGCCTTCGGTTTTAGCGATCGTCCCGCAACGCAGAATAATTTTGCGGTACAACATCGCAGCAGAGCCGCGCATCCGTAGTTTTTATCAGTGTTTTGTCTCACCGTTTCAACCAGAAATAATGAGTTTACTTTAATATTTCGGATTGAAAAGATGAGGTGTTGTGGGGTTACTTATTTTTGCTTTCAATGGTTGGTTGTTTTTCAGGGTTACGAGTTAGTGATGCTTGTTCAGCATCTCATCGCGTTGCTGTTCTGCGCGGGCTGCGCCGATAGCGGTTTTGACTCCTTTTTCCTCTTCTGGCGGTGGCAGCACGGCAGGCAGACCGAGTGACTGCAGCCACAACTCGCGACACCAGCCCTTGCTGTGGTAAATATGTTCGTCTTCCTGATCCTCAACTTCTTCACACGCGGCGCTTAGCGTTTTCTTTTTTTCGCCCTTGGCCTTTTCCGAGTACTTTGACAACAACGACCAGTTCAGATGGTCCTTGGTTTCGGCCAGCACTACACATTCACAGGCGACCAGCTCGGCCGCTTGAGCCGAGGCACTTTCTTGCGCCATCTTCATGGCCTCTACCAGCGATTCACCAAGGTGATGTACCACTTCTCGTCCCGGGGTTTGCGCCTCTGGATCAAGCCCGAATTTGTCGAATAGCTCGTACATAATTTCAACGTGCCGCTCGGTTTGTTGCAGATATTTTTCCCACTCTTCTTTCAGGTCATCGTTGACCGCACATTCCAGCGCAGTCGTATAAATTTCCACGCCGCCCATTTCGGTTTCCAGCATCTGATATAACAGTTCTTTGGTTTGCTCGTTCATTTTTTTTACTCCTGGTACGTTTGGCTCAAGTTGGCCACAGCGATACAGTCGGAGGGCCCACGCCTTTATAGTCATCCACACTGCAAATCATGTCTTGCAGTGTGGACGCCTGCGTGCAATTAATTTCTATGCATGGTAGAAGAAGAGGAGGTGGACGAAGAGGATTTTCTCTCTGCATCGCTCACTGCTTGTTCGCCAGTAATAGAAATATCTTCAGCGTTGCTGTCTTTCATTACTTTCTTGATAAGCTTGGCCTCATCACTGTTGTCAGTGTGTACTGAGATGAGAATGTGGCCGGCTTTCACTTTGGCTTCATATTGTTTGGCTTCGTACTCTGGCATTCCCAGCCCCACCAAAGCACCGGCAATACCGCCAATGGCGGCACCCACCGCTGCACCACTCAATGCAGCCATGATGGGACCCGCCGCAATAAACGGCCCTACACCTGGAATAGCCAGGGCACCAATGCCGGCAAGCAGACCCAAGACTCCACCTGCTAGGCCACCGGCACCGCTGCCAATGGTGGCGCCTTCAGGTGCTTTGGTATTGTGCTCATGGGCAAAATCCCGATTTCCAGAACGGTCAGACATCAGGACGGAAATATCGGCTTTGGATATCCCCTCTTTTTCAAGACGAGTTACAATGTTTTCGGCCTGAGTCTGGGTTTCAGCAATACATATAACGGCTTTTGACATAACGATCTCCTAAACGGTGAGTTAGTATTTATTTCACTTCAAGTTCATTGTTCAAATTTTTAATACCTGGCACGGCTTTCGCCAATTGGGTGACCTTCTCGAGTTCTGCCTTATTGTTGACCGGCCCTCTTAACGTAACATCGCCGTTCTGTGTAATGACTTTGATGTTTTTCGCGTTAGTAGAGAGTTCCTGTTTCATCAGCGATTTGCGAATAGCCTGCGTAATCTCCAAGTCCTCTTTATTATTGGACTGGTTCATTGGCGTTACTGTCCGGTCATCCCTGTCCCGTTTATTCATCCCGGTGTTATCGGCTTTATTCGCCTCGGTGTTATTGTCGGTGCTATTGGCTTTATAGCTCTCCGTGTTATTCCCTCTATTCATATCCGTGTTATTTCCTCTATTCATCTGATAGTTATTTTCAGAGTTAGTTGAATTGGGGTTTTCCGCTGTCGTGTTTCTATCCGATGCCGTGTTTTCTGCCTGCGACATGAAGCTGACTAGCGTTAAACTCATGGCTGCTACTAATAAATGTTTTTTCATAAATTACTTCCTGGTGGTTGATGGGGTTTTAATGTTGCATATCACCGCAGCGGTTAAACTTTGCCGCAATAAAACAGAACATCAGGCTGCACTTTGAACGCGGGTCATGTCACCGTCTGTACGAGTTCACACATATAGAAATCTGAGTTGCAGATTGATTGATACGTTAGCAATCTAATTCAAGAAAATCATTGGGTGAATTAAGGAAGCCCTGATTAATTCACAGCTTCTGCGCGGCACAAGAACGTGCTGCCATTTTCAATCACGTAAGTGATTGAAA
>JANOOU010000500.1:0-6096 GCA_031421475.1 Gammaproteobacteria bacterium
TAACCGTGAAGGCTATGCCAGCCAAAACAACATCGCCGTTGGTGCACTCACCGGCTGTAACGGCGCTATTAATGGCGTATTCCAGGCCGCTGCGGGCTGCAAAATAGGCGCGTGAAGCCTGAATCGAATAGACATTGGTAAAGTGTTGTACGGTACTGGTGGATGACATCACCACCGCAATGACAGCCAGTACAGCCACCAGAAACAGAATGCTGATGAGAATAAAGCCATGATGTTTGTGGTTACAGTTTTTCATGGCGCATTCAATACATGAACTTGTTGTAATAAAGAAATCTGTTCGCCGCTACCGTCGTTAGCTGTAACGGTTAAGCGAATAATAACCAGGCCATAACGTTGTCCGGCGCCGTCGTTGTATTGAAATGTATTGGCATTACAGTTTGAGATTTGATTGGCCAACATGGCACCCGCAACAACGAAGGCAGCGGTGGATACAGGTTGGGTTGGTAGAATGGAATAGTTCTGATACAGCCACAATTCTCCGGTTGAATTATCACAGACAAAACTCATGGGTGTGTCGACCACAAAAAAACGTCTTACCGGTGATGCGGCGGGAAAACGCCAGCCCGCAACATCGGTATTACTAAATGTAAGCGAGGTATTGGTGATAGCTGTAATGGCGGCAATATTATTGCCAGAGTAGGCATTGAAATCGGTGGCAGCAGTACCGGTGTTATAAATCACAATGCAATCCACTGTGTTGTTAAGGCAGGCTACACGTCCGGTGCCGCCAGCCGTATCAACCAGATTAAACGCGGGCAGTCCGCCGAGTATATCGAAGCTGTCGGTGCTGACAGTAAAATTGAGTGGATCACTGATACCTGCCGATGCCGGCTGGGCGCGATAACGACCCCCTGCGGAGGTACGTAAAAATTCAATTGCAAAGCGGCTGCCGTTATCTGAAAGGCGAACACTGTTAGGAAGCGCGTGACGTGTTTCGCGTGATATGCGATGCAAGGCCGTTTCAGCAATATCAACCAGTTCAGCACGGCGGTTGGTATCAATGAAAGCCTCGATAGGACGCGTAATAAAAATAGATGCCACGCCTGCCAGGATACCGATTAATACAATCACCATCACCAGTTCGATCAGCGTGAAACCGCTGGCCGAAGAGTAGATGTTATGTCGAGTAGCGTTAAACATGATTAAAAATAACTCGTGCGATAACCGGTAACGATAATATTCAACGGCTGGCTATCGTGCGTCACTGTTACATCAATACGTCTTGCATCGACCCCTGGTGCGCCTATCGTTGCGTCCGCAACAGCCACAGCAACATTATAGGCACCCAATCCGGTGAGGCTGCTACCAAACTGATCTACGGCGCCCGCTGTATCATTGGTACAGTCATAATCGGCTACATCGTCATACAGAATGCGGCTGCCGACACCTTCTTCACAACTACCGGTTTCACCACCATCAGGATCGTTGTAGGGCTTGAGCATTATTTCTTCCAGATAAGCCTGGGCAATAATAATGGCTTGTTGGCGAATCATCGGGTCAGCACTGCGTGCTGTATTTTGTAAAAATGCGAATAAAATTCCGCTCACTGCAGCGGTTAATACCACGATCGCGATGATCATTTCCATCAGCGTAAAACCTTTTGCATGCTGATAATTCATTGCACAAAACCCGTAGCAGCATGAATGATGATTTGCCGATTGCCCGGATTAACTGTAATCGTGCCGGCATTGCTCGGTTCACCCGACGTGCCGAAATAAAAATCACCAAAGCCCGTAATAGTGACGCCACTGCTGGTGGTGCCGGTGTAATTACCGGGTTTGGTCGGGTTGATAACGGGATTGCTGCCAAACACTGCAGGCGGGTCACAGGTGGCGGCATTGCCGTCAGTATTATTTGGATAGTGCAGCGCATAGCTGCTAGCAGTGATTGCAACACGAATCGAACAGCCACTGGCAATGCTCAATTTATTGGCAAAACGAATCGCGGTTTTTAATTCCTGAGTAAAAGCAAAGCTGGCGAAATCAGATTGCTGGATAAAGCGGGGATAGGCAACAACAGATAATGCTGCAAGCACAACCAGCACCATAATTAACTCAATGAGCGTAAAACCGGCTGACCGGGTAGTAGGCATGTGATTTGATAAACTGGACAAATGCCCGCCACATGGCGGGCATTTGCTGGTTAACAGTATTACGGGGTAATGGCTGAAAAGGGTACAGATAGAGCTGGAGTCGTGCGGTTTAATGTACAGGCACTGATAGACCCTGTACCGGCAGTTAGGCCGAGGGCTGTAATGGTATAACCAGCCGGCAAAACATCACCCACTAGTGTTGCTGCTACCTCTGTACAGTTATCCATGGTCGCACCGCTCAAGCAGGCAGGTGCAACAGCGCCTGCCCTGCAAGCCGCAAAATTAATGGCCGAGCCAGAGGCCAGGCTGCCTGCTATACCATTGAGAGCACCGATCACGGCTTGGTTTTCAAGGTTGATATATTTAGGAATGGCGGTTACGGCCAGTGCAGCCAGCACCACAATAACCATAATGAGTTCGATCAGGGTAAAGCCAGATTGTTGTTTCAACATAAATCACCTTCAAGTTTAGGCCGCAGCCTGTGTGTGAATCCCTTCGTGGAATGTCTGCCGCAGCAGATAACATCAGGCTATCCGTATCCAGAGATTAACTATAGATCAGTATCAGGCTGATGACTGAATAAATGCTGAGTATCACCACACCTATGCCCAGGATTTGTGGATGTGCGAGCAGCAGCTGATCCAGATTTTGGTAGTTTTTGATCAAGGGGCGAGCGGCCTGTCGGGTGGAAATCCAGCGATTGGCCCAGGTTTCAAAAATCTTCAGGCCGCTGGGGCGCAGTAAAATAGCCATGCCGACTAACAATGTAAGAACGCTGACGAAAAGCATCAAAATACGTAACCAGTCTGCCAATATGGACAGTACTGTCATTGAGTATCCAGAAAAAATGATGGCGAACATATCGGTTTCGAAAACCATGGAAAAATAATAAAAAATATAGGCGGATATAAGCGTAATGACAGCGCCTGCGATGTGGTGAAAACGATAAAATAAACGATCAAAATTATGCGGATGTTCAAGTGCACGGGTTTGTTGGCGCAGGCTGTATGTTTTCTGGAAGCTCTTGTTCCATTGCACAACGCGTGCCGGTTTGAAAATCAGCATTAAACCAACCGCCAAACTTAACAATAAACTCAATAAAGCTAAAACATGTACAAAGACATAGGCCATATCAACCAAGGCTGTGGTGAAAACGTTATTCATGGCGTGTCGTTAATCCAGTGGTAATTATCAAGACTTTGCAAGTGTATACCCTGTATCGCTGTAGTCGGGTCATTTATTATATTGTTGCGATAAACCCGCATTATCTTGAAGCGAATACGCGGTGTGCCGCTGAGTTCGCTACGGAAGTAATTCCGGTTTTTAACTTTATAGACCAGAATTTTTTGATCCGGGTCGAAATACCAGCTGTTATTGGGTGCGGAAGCGGCGGCCAAGTCGCTGTGCAATCCGATGTAAGTAAACGGCAACTCCGAGAGATAATCCATAGGATTGGTGTTCTCCAGTGTTTGGAGTGAAGCCAGTCCTTGTTTCAATACAAGGTCTGCCGCTTGCAGATTAATGGCGCTATTGAGTGAGCCGGAGATATGCTGCACGGATACACGTTCGGCGTCTACCTGAAGGCGTAGCAAGTTATCAATGGCAAAGATCATAAAAATGCCAATTAACAGAATCACTACAACCAGTTCAAACAGGGTGAAACCCCGGATTTTTTTTAGATTTAGATTGCTGGTGGATGACATAGCCGGGTTTATCGTTGAGCGATTTTCATAAGATCCCACATCGGCAGGAACACGCCCAGTGCAAGAACCAGAATCATCAGACCCATAATAACGGTCAGGATGGGCTCAATAATTTTAGTCAGGTTTTGCACTTCATAAGCCACTTCTCGTTCATAAAAATCAGCTACTTCCTGCATCATCTCATCGATACGTCCGGTTTCTTCACCTACCGATAACATTTGGATCACCAGCGGCGTGAACATTTTTGTGTTGATCGCCGCATGTGTCAGGCTATCGCCACGTTCAACATCGTTGCGCATGGCGTGAATTTTTGATTCGACAAAATCGTTGTCGACAGCGCGTGCCGTAATCGTTAAACCGGTAAGGACGGGAACACCCGCGCTGTTGGCCATAGCGAAAGCCCTTGAAAACCGTGCTAGGGTGGCGCGTAAAATAATATTGCCAATGCGGGGTATTGTTAGTTTTTTGGTATGCCAATGCATGCGGCCCTTTTCAGTTTTGACATAGTTGCGCAAAGCAATGAAACCGGAAATGGAAATAATGACTAGTAGCCACCAGTAGCTGGCAATAAATTCAGACAGGGCGATGATTATTCGGGTTTGTAGCGGCAGCTCAAGGTCGAAATTACGAAATACTTCGGCAAATTTGGGAATGACTTTTGCCATGAGGAAGGTAATGGCCGCAACAATGGCCACGAGCACTATGGCGGGATACAGCAATACCGATTTAATTCTTTCGAGGGTGACTTTGTCTGTATCAAAATAATGAAACAAACGCAAAAATGCCTCATCGAGTTTGCCGGTTTCTTCGCCTACCCGGACGATATTTACAAATAACGAGTTAAATATTTTTGGGTGGCGCGCAAAGGCGCCGGCCAGATCACGGCCGGTGGCAATATCTTCAGCGACCGTGCGAATGGCGTGCGCGAAAATTTCATTGGGTGTGGATGCGGCGAGCAGGCTGAGTCCCTGAATAATGGGAATGCCGGATTTGGTCAGGGCATACATTTGGCGGCTGAATAATATCAGGTCCGTCAGTGTGGGCTGTCCGAATCCCAGTTTTTTTAAGAGTTGCTGAAATTCATCTTTTTGAGCTTTTTTCTCGGTGATTTCAAGTGGTGTTATGCCCGATGTAAATAAATAGGATGCAATATCATCACTTGAAACAGCTTCATGCTGTCCTTGTACCAGTATGCCTTTGGCGTCACGACCGGTGTAGGCGAATGTTGCCATTACAATATTTCTTGTGTGCTAACGGTGTAGAGCATGATCAGGTTTGAGCAAGTTCGTTAAGGTTGTACTGCATAACGTTGTGGGTTTCATTTTCATAAACCTCCCCGGCGAGTCGCATCACTTCATCGATACTGGTTATACCTTTTGCTGCACAATCCAGTGCATTGTTTAACAGGGGGATATAGGTTTTGTTTTTATTAACGGCTTCGGAAAACGCTGAGATGTCACTCTTGCGTAATGCGTCCAGCATGGCGTCATCCGGCTCTATCATTTCATAAATACCAATACGTCCGTGATAGCCGGTGTTGTTGCAGTGAGCACAGCCATGGCCTTTAAAAAATTGGGCAGTGGTATAACGGTC
Organism: Gammaproteobacteria bacterium; assembly: GCA_031421475.1. GTDB lineage: Bacteria > Pseudomonadota > Gammaproteobacteria > SZUA-229 > SZUA-229 > JACPVK01. The sequence continues at coordinate 5,410 of JANOOU010000500.1, forward strand.
CTGGCTTACAGTTTTTAACCATGCCTGTTGTTGTTTGTTGGGCGGCACAGCGTGTGTGCAGCTGTCACATATCTTGCGTAATAATCGTTGCGCAATGACGGCGCGCAAGGCTGAAGCAATCAGATAACCCTCTGTGCCCATGTCCAGCAGTCGTTCAAGCGTGTGTCGCGCATCATTGGTATGCAAGGTGGATAATACGAGGTGACCGGTCATGGCAGCGCGCAGGCCAATTTCAACTGTGGTTTGGTCACGCATTTCACCAATCAGAATAATGTCTGGATCCTGGCGCAGGGCGGCGCGTAAAATTTGCGGAAAATCCAGGCCGATTTTGGTATTGACCTGAACCTGATTCATGCGTGGCAGCCGGTATTCAACCGGATCTTCAGCGGTAATAATTTTATTTTCTGGTTTATTAATTTCTTTAAGTGCTGAATACAATGTTGTGCTTTTGCCACTGCCGGTTGGGCCTGTTACCAGTATCAAACCGTGGGGTGCGTGAATAACTTTACGGAAACGACGCACTATATCGTCTGGCATACCCAGGTGCTCAAGATCAAGCAGGCCTGTGGATTGATCCAGCAAGCGCATGACCACTGACTCGCCGTATTGTACCGGCATGGTGGAAAGACGCACGTCAACACTGTGGTCCTTGATGCGAATATTAAAGCGTCCATCTTGCGGTAAGCG
>JANOOU010000501.1:0-2808 GCA_031421475.1 Gammaproteobacteria bacterium
CCTCAAAAAGGGTGAAACGGCGGTTAAGCAAGGCGAAGAAGGTCATTCCTTTTATATCATCACCCAAGGTTCAGCCGATGTCATGCAATCGGGTGTCTATGACAACAAACAAAAGAAAATAGCCGAACTCAAAACCGGTGATGCATTCGGTTGTGATGCCCTGATTTCGGGTAATACCCGTTCAGAAACCGTGGTGATGCGCGAAGACAGCAGTTTGTCCGTATTGAACAAAAAAGATTTCGAGGAGTTGATCAGCCATCCGCTGATTAAAACCGCGCATCAAAAAGTGGTTAAATCCATGCTCGATACCGGCCATGTCCCGATTGATGTACGTTATGCCGAAGAGTATGACGAAGGCTATATACCCGGCGCCAAACTGATTCCTTTATGGGCACCTCTAAAAATGCACTTTTTCCGCGATGGCTGCGTCAGCTCCGTGCTCGAATCCTCATGTATGACGTATACACTGCGGTTCTCCGCGCGGTGCTTCCTTGCCCTCACGAAAAAATTACTATTTTTAGTGGCGCCCTTATTTGAGTTGCGTAACCGTATTAGCGAACTGGACAAAAAGCTGAAGTATGTGGTGTATTGTCATGGCGGTAGCCGTGCGGCAGTGGCTGCACGGGCACTGACACAAAACCAGTTTGATGTGGTGTGTCTGGAAGGCGGTTTAAGAGACTGGGAATTCGAATTGGCAACAGTTTAAAGGCCTGCGGTTGGATAACCCTGCGTTTAGATCAAACCTGCGTTTGGATAAAATAAAAAAGCCACCGTAAGGTGGCTTTTTTATTTAACCCGGCTGGTAAAACCAGCTTAAGTTATTACGGTGCAGCAGCAGGAGCAGCTTCCATTGGAGCGGCTTCCATCGGAGCAGCTTCCATTGGAGCGGCAGCGTCAGCAGCAGGAGCCGCTTCCATAACCGCTTCAGCAGCAGGTGCTTCTTCTACAACAGCTTCTTCAGTAGCGGGTTTGTTGCAAGCAGCCAACATGGCAATTACAGCAGCTAGAGCAAGAGTCTTGATAATGTTCATTCTATATAACCTCAAAAGTTAGTGGACCACAGCAAGGGGTGGACTGTGGCGCGCGAAATATTACAGGTGGCTTGACGCCAGGCCAATAGGATAAGGGGTAAATATTTTTTTGCAATAGCTGGGTGTCATATACTTGATTTTATTCTTTTGTTGTGAGATCGGTTGCGATGGTTTTAGGCTTAGAGCCAGCCTTATTTTTCATGATTGCCAGTATGTTGGTTGGTTTTGTATTTTTGTCTGGCAAACTGACAAAGCTTTTTTACTAAACGATCACTGATGCTGTCTTTTTCGAAACTACCATCGGCCAGTTCTTCGCCCGCTGGCAAGCCGGTTAAGATTTCAAGTGCTTCATGGTACTGGCGTACCGGGTAAATATGAAATTCCTTCTGTTCTATGGCGTCGATCACATCGTGCCGCAGCACCAGATTCTTCACGTTGATATCCGGGATAATGCAACCCTGTTGGCCATTCAAACCACGATGACGACAGATATCGAAAAAGCCCTCGATTTTTTCGTTAACACCACCTATGGCCTGCACAAAGCCCTGTTGATTGATGGAACCGGTGACGGCCAGACTTTGTTTGAGTGGTATGTTGGTGAGTGCGGAGATCAGCACACACAATTCGGCCAGCGAGGCGCTGTCCCCATCAATACGGCCATAGGATTGCTCAAAGGTAATGCTGGCCGAAAACGACAAGGCGGTATCGCGGGTGTAGCGACTGGCGAGCAACGCCGAGAGGATGAGTACACCCTTGTCATGGATCGAGCCACTCAAGTCCACTTCGCGTTCAATGTTGATAATTTTACCGTCGCCCAGATGCACGGTTGCGGTGATACGCGACGGCTGGCCAAAGCCGTATTTGCCCACTTCAAAAACCGACAAGCCATTAATCTGGCCCACGGCGTCACCATCGGTATCTATTAACAGCACGCCGTTTTGAATGTCCCGCTGAATCAGCTTCTGAATGCGTTCAGTGCGAGCTATCTGTGCATTGATGGCAAGCTGTACGTCCTGCGCGGTGAGGTGGATGTGGTTCGCCTGGGTTCCCCAGTAATGGGTTTCTATTAACAAGTCATCAATGGTACGCAAGCGGGTTGATAGCCGACCGGTGTTTTCGGCCAGGCGCGAGCTGAATTCAATGATACGCGCTACGGCTTCGGCAGTAAGTGCCTTCAGCCCGAATTTGCGCGCACGTGAGGCGATCAAGCGGGCGTATTGCAAGGTGTTTTCGGTATTGCGGGTTATCTCTTCATCAAAGTCAGCCTCAACCTTGAACAGCTCGGGAAAATCCGGATCCATTTCATGCAACAGATAATAGGTTTCGCGATTACCCAGCAAAATGACTTTGATTTTGAGCGGAATGGCTTCAGGTTCCAGCGTAATCATGGTGTCGGTGCTGAGCATTTGGTCCAGCGATTCAATTTTTACTTTTTTGGCGTAGAGCGCGCGCTTGAGAGCATCCCAGGCGTAAGGCATGGTCAGTATTTTATGTGCATCCAGTACCAGATAGCCTTCATTGGCTTCAAGCAGGGCACCGGCCTTGATCAGGGTAAAGTTGGTATTGGGGCCCGCATTGCGATTTTCGTACTCTATACGGCCCACCAGGTTGTGATAGGTGGGATTATCCAGATAAATAACCGGCGCACCTTGTTGATGGCTACGATCCACCAGCAGATTAACCTGGTAACGTAGCAGCGCATTGCCGGATGCGGAGTTGTCGTTTTCGGATTCATCATCGGCTTCGGCGAAATCTTCCCTATGTTCGAGCACGTCGT
>JANOOU010000502.1:0-15025 GCA_031421475.1 Gammaproteobacteria bacterium
GCCTGGACATCAGTCAGTATCAATCGTTCTGGAAAATTCATAATTAGCCTTCTAATATTGCGCTGCAATAAAGTGATTAAGGGCAGTAAAAAATAAAGAGAGCCACTGGCAGATAAAATCAGCGCAGGGTTTGTATTTTCAAAAATTCAATCAAGTCACTTCGATCGCCGGCATCGCCGCGAGCATAAGATAATGAGTTGCTCAAACAGATAACAACTGTAAACAGGTAATCGATTTTTTTCACAGCATATCCCCCACAAAAAAATTGACCTGCCAGGAATATATTCACCAGCAGGTCAATTGTTTGTTAAGCGCCAAAGAACATGGCTTTTGGTAGCGGCAGCGCGAGAGCATTGTTCAGAACGGCCCAGTGTGCGACTTCATCTGCTGCCAGCCTTGCAGCAACCTGAGCAAACGCATGATCCTTGAAGGATGGTATGACGCCGAGATAGGCATTGCTTGCACCCAGTTCAAGCGACAATGCAAGTTTCAATACATCTTCCTGGCTCTTGAGTTGGCCGGCATTGAGTGCTTTTGCGTATACATCGAGTGATTTTTCCTCAACGGCCTTACCGCCAAGTTTGCCAATGGTGGCTATCAGCAAATCACGATGCATTTTGTGGTCATCCTGAAATTTCAGGGCAATATCCAGCACCGGCTTTTGCAGCAATCCACTTTTGGCACCCAGTGTATAAGCATTAATACCCTGGTGCTCCAGCGCAAGGGCCACGTTTAGAATGCCGATGTCGCCAGCGCTGTTTTCGTGACTGGCGGCAGCGCCTGCTTCACGACCGGACAGCAACAGTACAGCACCTGTTGATAGCATGGCTGTGGTTGTTCCACGGATGAATGAGCGGCGTGAAGTTTGTTGATTCAAAAGATTTTTCAGCATTGTTATCTCCATTAAGTGGGTCCAAGCTCTGTAGACAAATTGGCTGCAGCGGGTGGAAGAGCGGCCATGCTAAATTACTAAAGACACTTTGTACAGTTATTTATGTTTTAAGTGTTAAAATAGCTCTGATCATATAAAATGTGAGTGGTATGAAGAGAGGGTTTGTTCGACCGATGCGGCTTGGCCATAAGGGGACGTATGCTTGAAATATTGGGAGTTCGCCAGAAAGAACTACTGCAACAGTTACTTAAAAATAAAGCAGGCATGACAGCGGATGAGTTATCAGCGCAGCTTGCGATCACGCGTAATGCGGTACGACAGCATTTGGCAGCGCTGGAAAATGACAAGCTGGTGAAAAAAGGCGTAACGCGGGCTTCGGGAGGGCGACCAGAACAGCTTTATATTCTGACTGACAAGGGCAATGAATGCTTCCCGCGTCATTACGCCTGGTTCGCACAATTATTGATCGAGTCTGTTCAGCAAGAAGCGGGCGCAGACGGGGTGAGTGAGCGTCTCAGTGCTATGGGTGCATTAGCTGGCAAGCAATTACGCGCGCAACATCCAGGGCTGGTGAGCAGAGCAGAAAAAATACAAAAGCTTGCAGAAATAATGGAGCAGCTTGGCTACAACGCGCGTAGCACTGGCAGCGGCAAGCCGGAAGCGATCGAAGCGGATAATTGCGTATTCCATACGCTTGCATTGACCAACCCGAGTATATGCCAGTTTGATCTGGCGCTTTTAGCGGCCTTTACCGATAGTACTGTTGATCATCAGGAATGCATGGCTAAAGGTGGTAATATTTGCCGTTTTAAATTTGGCGGAAAAAATCGCTAGCGTATTTTTATTGTGTAGCTGTTTGTAGCTTATGCTGGCTCCGTGAGAAGGGGCTGTCTTTTATATAAAATGTAATTTTGTTAATCGATTTCATAACAATTTAAAACCCAGACTAATAATATTAGTGGCGAATTATCGCCGTACTACGTAGAAAATCTCCATAACATGATTGAAGTGATTTTATTGGCCGTTGCCTTAAGTATGGATGCGTTTGCGGTTTCTATTGGACTAGGCTCCAGAAAGACGGAACCCACTGCTGCGCTGGCCTGGATGGCAGGGCTCTATTTTGGATTGTTTCAGGCGCTGATGCCGCTGATTGGATATTTGGGCGGCAAGGGTGTGTTGGGGTGGATTGAGGAATATGCTGCATTGATCGCTTTTGGCTTGCTGGTTTTGATGGGTGGCAAGATGATTTATGAATCGTTTGCCGAAGGCATTGAAAAAGAAATTTCAATCATTACCCACAAGGTCATGTTAATGCTGGCGATAGCAACCAGTATTGATGCCATGGCAGCGGGATTTACGTTAACGTTGCTGGATGCAAATCCTTTTATTGCCTGCCTGATTATTGGTGTGACCACTTTTGCGTTCAGCTGGGCAGGTGTTTTTATCGGAAGTCGCAGTGGTACCTGGCTGGAAAGCAAGGCTGAATTTTTTGGTGGCGTGGTGCTGATTTTAATCGGCTTGAAAATATTGTTTCTGTAGGCGGGATGAAAATTGCCGAGGGGAATTTATTTTTAATTGCAATTTACGGAATCACTCCAGATACCCTTTGCGCCTTTGCGTCAAAATCTTTGTATCTCGGTTGGGTGTTTTTCAACAAACGGTTAATAAATTTCTTCCGAAAAATGACATTTGGAATTTTTAAGAGAAATGCTACTCTGAATCCAATTTCTAATGAGTCTTATAATCTGGAGTAACGTATGAACAAGAACTCGGTTATTACCTTATCTGCCATAGTTTTGCTTGCTGGCGGCACGGCCGGTTATTTTTACTGGCAGAGTCTTCAAGCCGTTCCTGAAGTGGCGCCATCCATCACCATGGCTGAAGATAACACGCCGAAATTTCCGCTAAAAATCGATGCATCGCCCAATCAACCACCTTTGCCATCGCTGATCGAAAGCGACGGTTTCGTTGAGGCTGCCATCACCACATTGCTGGCTAACGAATCGTTAATGCAGATATTCATTAACGAAAAACTGATTCAAAACATCGTCACCACCATTGATAATCTTCCCGGCAACAGCCTGCCCATAAAAGTGATGCCGATACAAACAGCGGCGGGCAGTTTTATAACGTCTGGCACCGGAAACACACGGGTTATACACCCGGATAACGCCGAGCGTTATATTGCGTACATGAATCTGGTTGACGCGATAGATGCCAAGCAACTGGTTCAGCTCTATATTCGGCTTTACCCGCTGTTTCAGCAGTCCTATGAAGATCTGGGTTATCCGGATAAATATTTTAATGATCGCCTGATGTACGTGATCAATGATCTGCTGGCCGCGCCCGATATTGAGGAGCCCGTTAACCTCATCCAGCCGCTCGTGGTTTACGAATTTGCCGACCCGGCTCTGGAAGCACGCAATATCGGCCAGAAAATCATGATGCGCATCGGCACCCAGCATGAAGCAAAACTGAAAGCTAAATTAAAAGAAGTCAAACAGGAACTGCTAAATCATGTGAGCGACATAAAACCGTAGATCCAGTGCAATGCGTGTGCAGGCATGAAACAAAAGAAGCCTACAAAATGAAAACCATACAACTGGGCAACGATTTAACGGTTTCAGAAATTTGCCTTGGCACCATGACCTGGGGCCAGCAAAACAGCGAAGCCGAGGCCCATGCGCAACTCGACTATGCCGCAAGTCAGGGCATTCATTTCATTGATGTTGCCGAAATGTATCCCGTGCCACCGCGCGCCGAAACCACCGGCTTGACCGAGCGCTATGTGGGCACCTGGTTAAAAAAACAACGCCGCGACGAAATCATTGTTGCAACCAAAGCCACCGGCCCCGGCCGCACACTCACCTGGATTCGTGAAGGCCAGTTACATTTCTCGCAACTCAATTTACACAATGCACTCGCCGGTTCGCTGCAACGTTTGCAAACCGATTATGTGGATTTATATCAGCTGCATTGGCCCGACCGTAATGTACCCATGTTTGGCCAATATCATTTCAATCCGGAAAATGAACACGAAACCATTCCACTGTTAGAAACAATGCAAGCACTCGCCAGCTTTATTAAAGCAGGCAAAATTCGCCATTGGGGATTATCCAACGAAACACCCTGGGGTTTGATGACTGTGCTTAAGCTCGCCGACCAACACGGCCTGCCACGGCCGGTATCGGTGCAAAATATTTACAATCTTATAAGCCGCACCTGGGAAAACGGTTTAGCTGAAATTGGTTATAGAGAAAACATTCCATTATTGGCCTATTCACCACTGGCATTCGGTTTGCTAACCGGCAAATATCTGCACAATCCAAAAACGCCAGGGCGCGTAAATTTATTTGCAGGCTTTGCCCAGCGTTACAACAAACCTAATACAAAAGAAGCCGTAGCCGCCTATGCAAAACTTGCCGCGCAACACGGGCTCACACCCACTGCGCTGGCGCTGGCGTTTTGCTATCAACGCTGGTGTGTGGGCAGTACGATTATTGGCGCAACCAGCATGGAACACTTGCGGGAAAATATTTCAGCCAAAGATATAACACTCTCGAGAGAAGTCCTGGATGAAATTGAACAAATACATTTGCGGTACCCAAATCCGGCGCCATGATGAGGATCAGTGTATTAAGAGTGTCACACCCTACGCCATAATTTACTAATAAGTCAGATGAAAACAATACCATTCAAACAAAAAAATGAAGTATAAAATCCAACGTCATTCCGGCAGGGATTGCCGGAATCCAGATCACAGGGACGTGACGCTGCTCACCCTCCATGGTTTCTGGGTCCCGGCAATCCCTGCCGGGACGACGACGTATTCTTAACTTACCGGTATGGGTGTGTATCCTTTTCAAGTGTTTCGGTAGTAATTATGATTGCTGATCATGACGTACTCTATGCCCTCACGCCAACCACGTTTTGATAACGGATTGCTGCTGCAATATTTTGCAAATTCATAATCAATAAACCGGTAAGGTAGATGTTCATCACGTCCTGAAGGTATTCCAAGTCGAGTCGTCTGTATGATTGGTTGTGGCGCAATGCCTGCATCATCAATATAAAATGTATTTTTGTTAAATGACCCTTGATTCCACTCAGGCACTTTAATGTTCAGGCTGTGGCACAATAAGGTTTGGCCGCTACATAATTTTTCAATACGCCGAAGCTCACCGGAAGCAGCCGGATTGAGTTGCTGCATGGTTGCAATGGCCTGTTGATGGGTTTGCAGATCAGACTGGGCGTAGGCGGATTTTATTAAGACCGCGTTGCCATCACCGCCACAACTCACATTAAGTGAATCGCCACCGCGTGCGTAATACATGTATATCGTGCCCGGCGGCATGAACAATGCCTTGCGTTTGTCGGTGTAGCCGAGTGAGGCATGACTACCGCGCTCGTGTTTGTAATAGGCTTCGGTTTCGATAATGCGCGCTGCCAGCCAAATACCATTATATTTGTGGCGTATAATTTTCCCCAGCAGCGATCTGGCGACTGCACAGGCATCGCCATCAAAAAATGTATTGGGCAAGATGGGCATCTTAAGCATGACAAGTCGAGAAAGTTTCCATAGAATATGCTGTCCATCCCCTCTATTCAATTAACCACAACGTAAGGAGTCTGCCATGGGTGTACTCGTCGGCCGTGACGCACCAGATTTTACTTGCCCCGCTGTACTGGGTAACGGTGAAATTGTTGAAAATTTCAATTTTAAACAAGCTACCAAAGGCAAATATGCTGTCCTGTTTTTCTATCCGCTGGATTTCACTTTTGTTTGTCCGTCTGAACTGATTGCATTTGATCATCGCATTGATGAATTCAAAAAACGCAATGTAGAAGTGATTGGCATATCCATTGACTCACATTTCGCCCACAACGCCTGGCGCAATACACCTGTGAACAAAGGTGGTATTGGTGCCGTTAAATACACGTTGGCTGCTGATATGACGCACAGCATCTGCAAGGCCTATGATGTTGAAACGCCTAATGGTGCAGTGGCATTTCGTGGTTCATTCCTGGTTGATAAAGCCGGTCAGGTACGTCATCAGGTGGTGAATGATTTACCACTGGGCCGTAATGTCGATGAAATGCTGCGCATGATTGATGCACTGCAATTCAACGAACAGAATGGTGAAGTGTGTCCGGCTGGCTGGAACAAAGGTGATAAAGGTATGAAAGCGTCACCCAACGGTGTTGCTGAATATCTGGCTACTGAAGCTGGCAAATTGTAATAATGTGAGCTTTGCATGAGCCATCCATGGCTCGTGCAAAGCAACGATTCAGAAAAATGTCATTTTTCTGAATCTTCCAAAATCAATTACTGACGTAATCGATTCTGTTGGCACATCCGTGTACCAATCGATTTTGGCATTTCGTACAAAAGTCTCATAATTTTTTTTAAAATCAAACCCGTTGCTGAGAAATCAGAGCGGGTTTTTTTATGTGTGGTTTTCGTAGGGGGTAGGTAGGTTTTATGGGCCCATGCGGCTTCTGCGTGTCCACCAAACATTACGCGACTGATTTTATTTCTGGCAATGTTTGCAGTAAAAGGAGGAACGTTGCATCTGGCGCGACACTGAAATTAAAGTACCGCATTGCTTGCAGGCTTCACCGGCACGGCCGTATACATTCAGGGTTTGTTGGAAATAGCCGGGCTGACCGTTTTCATTCACAAAATCGCGCAGCGTAGTGCCACCTTGTTTGATCGATGCGGTTAACACTTTTTTAATGGCCTTAACCAGTAATTCATAACGCGGCAGCGAAATTTTATCGGCGTGATGTGTTGGGCGTATGCCAGCCAAAAACAGGGTTTCGCTGGCGTAAATGTTGCCAACACCGACCACCACATGGCTGTTCATGATAAAGGTTTTTACGGATGCCTTGCGACGTCGAGACAGTGTATGTAAATACGATGCAGAAAAATCATCGGTCAGTGGTTCAGGTCCCAGATCCATCAATAATTTGTGTGTTTGCGGATTTTCCTGGGTCCACAACAAGGCGCCAAATCGCCGTGGATCGTGTAGACGTAATACCTTGCCGTTGGAAAAAACAATATCGACATGATCATGTTTGCGCACGGCCGTTGATGGATCAACAATTCTTAAACTGCCAGACATGCCTAGATGCACAATGGCGGTACCCGCACGGGTTTCGAGCAAAATATATTTACCCCGGCGCGATACCGCAAAAATGCGCTGATCTGACATGCCTTTTTTTAGGCCCGGTGTTATTGGCCAGCGCAGTTGTTTTTGTCGAATAATAATATCGGTAACAACCTGGCCAAGAATGTGAGGCGAAATGCCGCGGCAGGTGGTTTCGACTTCAGGTAATTCGGGCATGTGCGGGGTTCATTTTGCTGCCGGTGGTTCGGCAGTGGTGGGTAGCTTCAGTAGTTTATCTGCGTATAACGCATCAAAATGGTATTCAACACCCATATCCGGCCGGCCAATAATTAACCCGTTATTTTCCTGTAAAACCATAAAGTGCAATGTGCTGTTATCGGCCAATTGCAGGTAGACCGGTTTGGCATGCGCCCGTGCCATGTAAGCATGTACGCCGAAGGCGCTGGTATCGCGCCAGTTATCGAGTAGTTGTTGCGCGTTATCTGCGGCTACTGTTTTTCCATTCTTGTCATGCCACAGTTGGGCTGAGTCTTGTTGTAAAGTTAAACCCGGTAATTCCAGCTTGACAATGCTGGCGCTGGAATCCAGTAAAGATAAATTCACAAAGCTGCTGGCTTCCGCACTGATGAGCGGGTACAGCGTGTCATCTAACAAATAAATCTGGTTGGCGCTCTGAATGTAACGTTTGTTATTAACGGGATTGGATTTGCCGAATTGTATTTCGACATCGTTAAATCGAATGATTGCACGAGCAGGCTGCAATCCAAATTGCGTGAGATCCAGTTCGTTGCTGGAATAGGCTTGTGTAACCGGAGTTTGTAATAAACCTAACAGGGTTTGTACCCGAAAGTCGTGTGCTGGTAAGGCATAGGGTTTTTCCATGCGCCAGCTGTCGTGCCTGCGGCTTAATATAATGTCACCCTGCGTACGCGGAATGGTAATCGTATTAACCTGTGAGATATCCAATGCAGATAAATAGTGTTCCCGGTTTTTGTCCTGATACACATACCACACTGTTAGTGCTAATCCGATAGCCGCTAATAACAAAATCAGGTTAAGTAAAAGCCGTGATTGCATCAGCGTTTGCGCCGTTTAAACCAGATGTAGAAACCACAGCCTGCCAGTAACAGCGGTAATACAATCAGAAAACCGAAACCAATCACAATCAGTTCATATTGATTCAAACGCAGATCGAGATCCGGTGCAACCCGGGGTGTAATGTTCATTAAGTGGTCATCTTCAGCCAGCCAGTTGAAGGTATTTTGAATTAATAATAAATTCGCGCCCGCGCCCAGATTGGCGTTGGATAAAAAATCACTGTCGCCAATAACTACAACACGTTGCTGGCGATTATCGGCGCCAGGTTTTTCCAGTGCATAACCCACTGACAATGGGCCGGGCGTGTCGCCGGTTTTTTTATCCAGTGTAACATCCAGAAAAAAATTACCTGTTTCAGACCAGCTACTGTCAGGCAGGGTTAACAAAAACGGCGTTGCTTTCCATGTTGTGTTGGCAGCCACGGGTGTCGCCTGGGTTTTGAATGCCGCTGCCATGGAAAATAACGTGTGATAACGTAATTCAGCGGTAATAGCGTGTTCACCGTAGGCAAGTATTGGCAGTATGGCCGGGTGTGGTGTGCGCAGGGTGGCGCGTAGTTGTGGATTCGTATCGACCAGCACACCGGGGATAATTTGTAAGCCTAATTGCGCGTAGAGTTTGTCGAAACTTTGGCCGGATTCCGGATCAACCAGCCATAACAATTGACCGCCGCGTTCAAGATAGGCAAGAACATTATCGATTTCACCTGCTAGATAATTATGACTGGCGCCGGCAATAACTAATATATGGGTGGTGTCGGGGATACTGTCGCTGAGTAAATTGATTTGCGAAAACGAAAAGCCTTTTTCAGTTAATTGGCGTTGCAGCAAGGCGTAGCCGATGTTGCTCTGATCGTTGATATCCCGCTCGCCATGGCCACTGACAAATGTCACTAACGGTGATGCCGTTCGACTCAATCGCAATAATGCATTGCTGATACTTTGTTCGTCCAGCGATGCAATAATTTGCTGCTTGTCGTGATATTTAATAATGGTCTGGCCGTATTCGCGTATGCCGTCTGCCTTGGCCAAATCGGGTTCAATATCCGGATTGACTATACGAAAGTTAAAATCCTTTTTGTGGCGTTGATAACGACTGAATACATCACGTATGCCCTGCATGGCATTAGGGTCTTCACCCTGATAACTGCGCACATGCACCGGTGCATCGAGTGTGGTCAGAAGTTTTACGGTATCGTCAGTCAGTGAATTACGTTTACCGGCAGTCCAGTCGCTGCGAACACTGAATTGCGTGCTGAGCCAGGCGAGTAAAGCGATAACCAATAAAAACAGTACGACAAACAGGATCGCCTGAATGCGATATTGCAAACGGCTTTTTGCGGATATTTCCATTATTTTTGCATCCTCCGGGCATCGAGATGACGAATCGTGAGCGTAAGGAAAGTCAGAATAAATAACAAATAGTAAATGACATCGCGGCTATCAACGGTGCCGCGCAGCATGGAGAGCTGGTGGCTGAGTAGCGACATGTAACTGAAAATCTCACTGCGTGCTGCATTATTGCCAGCCGCCGCATCAATAATCCACAGCATTAATAACAGCCCGAATGTACTCATTGCGGCCACCAGTGGATTTTTGGTGAGCGACGAAAAATATAAACCGGCGGCCGCAAACGCCGCCAGCAATAAAGCACTGCTCAACAAGCCCGCGAGGAATTTCCCCAAATCAAGTGAGGTACCTAAATACAGCGATAAAGGCATTAAACTAATCTGTGCCAGTAGAATAAATAAAAAAAACAAAATACCAAGGTATTTGCCCAGAGTTATTTGCAGCATGGAAACCGGCGAAGATAATAATAAATGCAAACTGCCACTGCGTTGTTCTTCGCTGAGTAAGCGCATGGTGAGTAAGGGAGAAATCATTAACAGCAACACACTGGCATTGGCCATCAGCGGCGCTATTACCAGATCGGTTACACCCGGTGCGTTCGGTAACGCAGCCAGTTGCGGCTGAATGGTTAGAAAGGTATCGATTTGCAGGAAAAAAATCCAGGCGAGTATGGCTTGCAGGATGGCGAGGATGGTCCAGGCGAGGGGTGATAGAAATAAACTTTTTAGTTCTTTTAGGGCAATGTGGAGGATCATATTTTGTCTCGACTATTTTCTGTTCGCAATTCGAAATAATAATGTGTACTGACTTTTTACCTGGCCCTGATAATCTCTTTTTCGCCTGCGGGCGAGGGCGAAATAAAACTTGCAGCTACTGATAGAAAATCAGTAAACACACCAACCCGTCATCCTCATCCAGTCGCTAAAGCATCCCCCGCTGTCAACTCCACAAAAATCTGTTCCAAAGAATTTTTCTCCGGTGTTAATTCCTGCAATCCCCAATCTTGTGATACCGCCGCACTGGCAATGAGTTCGCCCAGGGGTTGATTATCGGCCAGATGTAATCGAAAACGTTTATTGCCCAATTTATTGCTCAAGGGTTCAACCAGTTTAACGCCCGCGATAGCTTCTAAATGTTGTACCGGTGGCGGTCGGTCGAAGGCGACGATTAATCGTGAGCTGTTTAAACGTTGTTCCAGTGATTGCATGCTGTCGCTGAATACCAGTTGCCCACGATTAATAATTTGTACGCGGTTACACACGGTCTGCACTTCCGGCAGGATGTGGGTGGAGAGTATCACGCCGTGTTGTTGGCCAAGCTCACGAATGAGATCACGGATTTCGCGAATTTGTATGGGATCAAGCCCCACTGTGGGTTCGTCGAGTATGACGACCGCCGGTTTGTGGATAATTGCTTGTGCAATGCCGACACGTTGCTGGTAACCCTTGGATAAATTACCGATCAGACGTTTGTTGACGTCGGTTAAACCACAGCGTTGTTTGGCTTCATCAAGTGCAGGCTTTATGGCGTTAGATTTCATGCCACGCAATTGTGCGGCATAGATTAAATACTCATCCACGCTCATGTCGGCATACAGGGGCGGTACTTCCGGTAAATAACCGATTTGTTTTTTGGCGGCCTGGGGTGCGTCGAGTAAATCCACGCCGTTGATCAAAATACGTCCGGCAGTGGGGGCGAGCACGCCGGCCAGCATTTGCATGGTGGTGGATTTGCCGGCGCCGTTGGGGCCGAGAAAACCCAGTATGTCGCCCTGCTGTAATTCAAAGCTGACATTTTGCACAGCCATCGTGCCGGCGTAAGAGCGGTACAGGTTTTGTGCGGAGATGAGTGTTGTTTGTGTCATGGTGCGCGCAGTGTATGCAGCTGTCATGTAAGGATCAAGTGGCTGGTGTGACAAAGTGATGATGGATTGGTTGCAATCAGCCCGTGTTGTTGTTTATCGTGTGCACCTGTTTTCAACCAACCAGAAGGTGATTTATGAAACGTACTTTTGTATTGATGGCGGCATTGCTGGTTTCAATCTCGGCTCAGGCATACCAGGTAACGGGCCCGGTGCTGGAGGTAACGGATAGCAAAATTGTGGTAGAGAAGGACAAGGAAAAATGGGAAATGGCGCGTGATGCTTCCACCAAAACCAGCGCTGCCGTTAAAAAAGGCGACAAGGTAACGGTTGAATACAATATGACCGCCACAAAAATTACAGTGAAATAAGCGGTGTTACATACCCCTCTCCGTTCTGGAGAGGGGCTTCAACCTGCGGTTAAAACTTCTTCAGCCCATTGTATGGATTCGATGTTGACGGCGGTTAATTCGTTAGTGGTGAGTTTGGCAAAGCGAATGTTGAGCCAGTCACCGGTTTCCTGTGCCAGTGTACAATTCAGCGCTGCACCCAATTCCCCTTCACGGTTGAGCAAGGCTTTCACAATATTGTTGGCCAAGGGCAACGGGGCGATCAGGTCTTCCAGATTTCTATCCATCAGTATATCCAGCGCCGAGAACATACCGACTGTGAAATAGGAATCGAGGGGTTTGAGCCCGGTTTTTTTTGCCAGTAATTCACAGTTTTTGGCGCGGATCATCGTCAGCTGCACCTGCTCACGCGGTTTGTCGTCCATGCCGGTGAGCGCCATCATGGAGGCCCACATGCAAAGTTGGTTGCGGCCCAGCATCATCACCGCATGGCGTATGGAATCAATTTTTTTCGGTGATTTAAAAAATGCCGAGTTCATCATTTTGAGAATTTTGTAACTGAGCGATACATCGCGGGTAATCACTTGCTCGATAACATCGGTTTCGGTATCCGGGTTATGCAAGGTCGCCATCAAGTTCATAATGCTCATTTTGTGGGTGGCCAGCACCTCGCCGCTGATGATGCGCGGGCGGCTTAAAAAATAACCCTGAAAATAATTCACGCCTAAATCGCGGCAATATTCGTATTCCTGATAGGTTTTAACGTAATTGGCCAGCAAGGACGAGTGCAATTTTTTTAATATTTTGATGTAAGCCGCCAGTGTCGGTTTGTCCAGATTTTCGATATTGAGATCAATCATGCTGGCCATGTTTGCCAATGGCTGCAAATGCGGGTGTACCAGATAGTTGTCCAGCGTCAGCTTGAACCCGGCCCTGTCCAGACGTGTTACACCCTCGATAACGGCTTGATCAACTTTTATGTAACTCGGGATTTTGAGTATGACTTTGTTCGGCGGTAGCGGCAGCGGGGTGTCGCTGCTGAGGAAGCGCTCTGCCAGTTTTAAAAACGCGGTATTTTTGCCAACGATATTGTCGATGCCGATTTCCATAAATGCATTGATGATGACTTGTGAGGTGGCCTTGTCGGCCAGGGCGGCGCTCGCCGGCGCGGTATGGTCATTGCCATGTGACATGAGCTCGTAGGCGAAGATTTCCAGTTCGCGGTTGTAAATGGGTTGGCGGCCTACGTGGATTTCGGACATATTATTGTTTGGATCAGAAGAATCTGGCGCTAATTGTAGGCATAAAAAAACCCGCTTGCGGCGGGTTTCTTGTATCGGTGTTAATCAGCGGTGCCAATCAGAATAATGGGCCGATTATTTAATTTTTGATTCTTTGTAAATGACATGCTTACGCACAACGGGATCAAATTTCTTGATTTCCATTTTGTCAGGCATGGTCTTCTTGTTTTTGGTAGTGGTGTAGAAGTGGCCAGTATCGGCCGAAGAAACCAGTTTAATTTTATCGCGCATGTTCTATATCCTCACTCTATTCCTCAGACTTTTAGGCCGCGGGCGCGGATGTCGGCCAGAACTATGTCTATGCCTTTCTTATCAATAATACGCATGCCTGCGCAGGTAACACGCAGTCTTACAAAGCGCTTTTCGCTTTCCACCCAAAACCGGTGGTGATGCAGGTTAGGCAAAAAGCGGCGTTTGGTTTTGTTGTTGGCATGAGACACATTGTGGCCATAGAGAGGGCTCTTGCCGGTGACTTGACATACTTTAGCCATGAGTAACTCCAGAATTCTAATAAAACATAAAGTCGCAGAGCGACGTTTTCATATTCCCCTCCCCTGCGTACAGGAGAGTGCGGCGCTTGCGCCGGGTGAGGGCAACGGCTATGGCCGCTTCGTACCCGGAAAGGGGCGCAAATATAACGGATTAGTGGCTGCCAAACAAGCTGGTAGAACGTTTGGAATGAAATTATCTGCTCATTCGCGGTGGAGAATAGCCCGTTTGTTGTCGGATGCGGGTGAATTCACCGGGCATTCGGGCTACACTGCGGCCTCCCAAAAACAGGCCAGACCGCATCATGGACATAGTGTTTATTCGTGATTTACGCATTGAGACCGTGATCGGCGTGTATGACTGGGAGCGAAAAATCCGCCAGACCATCAGTATTGATCTGGAAATGGGGACCGATGTACGGCCTGCGGCTATATCTGATCATATTGATGACGCTCTCGATTACAAGGCAGTGGCCAAACGTTTGATTCAGTTTATCGGGGAAAGCGAATTCCAGTTGGTGGAAACCCTGGCACAGCGTTGTGCAGACATTATATTGAATGATTTTCAGGTGCCCTGGCTGCGCTTGCGCGTAAGCAAGCCCGGTGCGGTGACCGGCGCTCTGGATGTAGGTGTATTGATAGAACGTAGCCGTGAGTAGTGGCGTGGCCAGTGTTTACATTAGTTTAGGCAGTAACATCAATCGCGCGACCAACACCCGCGCCGGTGTGGCCGCATTGCGGGCACAGTATGGCGAGTTAAGGTTGTCATCCGTATACGAAAGCGTGGCCATCGGTTTTGAAGGCAGTCATTTTTATAACATGGTGATTGCGCTGCAAACCGACGCGCCGGTGATGACGCTGGTGCACGGGTTAAAGGAAATCGAAGAGCGCCATGGCCGCTTACGCCAATCACCCAAATTGTCCTCGCGCACACTGGATCTGGATTTATTGTTATACGATAACGAGATTATCAACCAGCCGGGTCTACAAATTCCGCGCCACGAAATTATTAAACATGCTTTTGTACTCTGGCCACTGGCCGAAATTGCGCCGCAGTTAAAACATCCGCAGCTGGAAAAAACCTATGCGGAATTGTGGCGGGATTTCGACAAGGATAAACAGCAGTTAAAACCGGTTGAGTTTGAATTTTAATTCGGGGGCGTTTCGACAGCCGGTTGATCAAGGGCCAGCCCCGGTGTTCTATAAGGTTGGTGTGTAACTCAGGAGTTTCTGAAAACTATTGTTGTTACTCATCCACCTTCGGCGCAAACCCTCTGCGTAAAGTATTTTCCGTCACGCAATACGTATCCATAAACTGTAATAAATAATCTTCACCACCGGCCTTGCTGCCCTGGCCGCTCATTTTGAAACCACCAAACGGCTGGCGTGATACCTGGGCGCCGGTGATTTTTCGATTGAGATAAATATTGCCTACCCGGAATTCCTTGCGCGCACGTTCCAGATGCGAGGGTTTGCGTGAATACACGCCGCCGGTTAATGCATAACGTGTGTTGTTGGCCAATTGCAGTGCATGTGAAAAATCATCCGCTTTTAA
>JANOOU010000503.1:0-5159 GCA_031421475.1 Gammaproteobacteria bacterium
ATCTGGAAAAATCTGCGCAACATTCTGACCTACCTACACTTAGACAACGTTTGAATCGGCTGGGTGTGCATCGAGTGAGTTTGCCGCCGCCTGTAACTGAAAGTGCGGCCCAATATTTTTTGGCTAATAATCATAAAATTATTGCAGACCAGCTTGATCGGGTGTGGCTTAAAACACATGAATTCGAATGGCAGCAAAAATATCAACAAGGGTTGTCGCAGCAACAGCGGTTACGTACCCTGATCATACAGGCGATGCAGCATTTATTATCAGATGACACGTCATGGGAGTTGTTGCAACTAGGCAAACGTTATTTAAGCGAGGAGCAGATGTTGCCTATGTTCAGGCAAATTTTACAAAACAGTCTGTCTGATGCGCGTATATTTTTTGATATTGGTCGAAATTTGTTAATACAGAATGATGCGCAAGGCGTGATGGCGCTGGAAAAGGCCATGATGTTTAATGAGGGCTACACCGTTATCGCCTGTCAGTTAATGACTAAATACTTTGTGCGCATAGGTAACAGTAGATCGGCCCAAAATTACAGGCGCCGTGCCCTGGCGTTTCAGGCGAATGCCGCCTGAGTAACATGGGCTTTGAGAATAGCCCGCAGATGCACATAGCAATTTTCTGCTCGCGTGCCCTAAAAACACTTATTGCGCCGGTAGCTGAGCCAAAACAATGGTGGCTCGATTGTATTACAAGGCAGGCCTGCCTGCGTAACCCGCTGGATTCCGCTTTGAAACGCGACAATCTGCTGTAGTACAACCTCCCCCTCCCTGCGTTCTTCGTTATAATGCAGCACTTTTATTTTCGGGTGCAGCAATGAATTGGTGGGGAAAAATAATTGGTGGCGGTTTTGGCTTTATGCTGGGCGGCCCATTGGGTGCGTTGTTAGGCGCAGCGATAGGCCATCAGCTGGACAAAAATCTGGTTGTGTTACTGGATGTGGATGCCGGCCAAACGCAACGTACCCAGGCCGCATTTTTTACCACCGTATTTTCAGTGATGGGCTACGTGGCCAAAGCCGATGGCAAGGTGTCGAAAGTCGAAATTGGCATTGCCGAGCAATTGATGGCGCAAATGCGTTTGACGACCGAGCAACGGCGGGCTGCAATTGAGTTATTTAATCAAGGCAAGGAACCGGGCTTTGATGTGGTTGCGGTGCTGCAACAGTTTCGCAGTGAATGTCACAGGCAACGTAATTTACTGCAAATGTTTCTGGAGATGCTCATTTCAACCGCCATGGCCGATGGCGCGTTACATACGGCGGAACACGAAACACTAAAAAGAATCGCTGTACATCTGGGTTTTGACGAGCACTATCTTGAACAACTGATCAGCATGATCGGCGCACATCATCCGGCACAGCCTTCAGCACGTCGAACCCTGGAGCATGCTTACCAGTTATTGGGTGTAACAGCTCAGACCAGCGATGATGACATCAAGAAAGCATACCGTCGCCTGATGAGTCAGCATCATCCAGACAAGCTGGTTTCGAAGGGCCTGCCAGAAGAGATGATTCGATTAGCCACCGATAAAACGGCCGATATAAAATCGGCCTATGAGCAAATACGCACTGCGCGTCATCCCTGACAGCTGGGCAGCCTGCGTTACATTTTTAGGGTGCACGCCCACAATGCGTGGCCCTGTAACTCAGTAAAAAACCATGCAAATCAACGGCCCATTCAGTATCAGCATTATCGATAACAGCGCGACGCAATCGCGAGAGCTGCATTTGAAATTCAAGCCGACATTTCAACGCGAGGCATTAGCAGCACGCCTTAAAACCTTGCAAGGCCATATCAACGATTTGCAGCAGGAAGTTTTGCACTACAGGCCGAACACGCAACTCGCCAGAGCATGTTGATGATGTTGCAGATCGTTGAAGAGCTTTACCCGCATATTGAACAGGATGAAATCCCGCTGGATGAAACCATCGTTAGTGAAATGGGCGCATCCTCCCCTCTCGACAAAATGTTGCAAGGCGCTGTCTGGCGTTAGCAAAGTATTGCCAGAGATCTTCAACAAATCTGTTTTTGGCTGTATATCAATCTAACTGTTTGCTAGAATCCGCGCCCCGCACGGACTACACACACAAACCTTCCGTCATGCTCACACATGCAGGTGTCAGCGTGGCCTATCTGTTTACAGAAGACCTAATTCATGAATAAATTTCTCGTATCATCTTTTTCCACACTCGGGCTTGCATGGGCTTCTATGGCGCATGCAACCAATGGCTATCAGTTAACAGGTATTGGTAGTCACCAGGAAAGCCTGGCCGGTGCAGTCACCGCCAACCCCGGTTCAGCCATGACTGCCATTACCAATCCTGCGGGCATGGCGCGTATTGGCAAGCGTGCAGATTTTAGTATGGAGTTGTTCATGCCAGATCGCTTCGTGGATTTCACAGCACAAGGCGGTGAAAAACGTGAAAGCGCGGCAACAGAATATGGTGTGCCTGCTTTAGGCTGGACTGCACCAGTAGATGATGAAGGCGGTGACGTTTATTTTGGCGGCGGCATGTACGGTACCTCAGGCCTGGGTGCGGATTATGGCCTGACCGACATGGGGCCGGGCATGTTGTTTGAAGGTTATTCCTCAATACAATTTTGGCAAATGGCGCCGACTGTGGCGTGGAATGCAAACAAGCAACTGAGTTTCGGCGTGTCGCTGAATATTGATTATCAGGCGGTGTCGCTGAAACAGGCTATTTATCAAGATGCCGGTGATGACGGCACTCCCGAAGCGGCCATCGTCCAAGTTGACTTAAGCCGTACCGCCCAGGCCTTTGGTTATGGTGTGTCGTTAGGTGTGCTGTATGACGTGCTTGATCAGCTGACCCTGGGCTTTAGTTACAAGAGCAAACAAAATTTTGCCGATATGGAATATCAACTGGTACAGGGTGATATTCAGGGCAATGCAGGCTTAATGCCCACGGGCTGCCCGGCAGAGGTCTGCCCCTCGGGCCTGTATAAGCTGCAACTCGATTTCCCGGCAATAATTGCATTGGGAGTGGCCTATTCACCCGTTGAGGCGCTCACTTTTTCACTGGATGTGAAAAAAATTCAGTGGTCAGACACGCTTGATGTGCTCACCATCACCGGCCCGAACAATATGCAGTTGGATTTACCGGCAGGCTGGGCGGATCAAACCGTTATTGCACTGGGTGTGGAATATGCTGTGAACCCGCGTTTACGCGTGCGTGCAGGTTACAACCAGGCGGATGCGCCAATTGATAATGCAGATGTTTTTGGTAATTTAATTTTGCCCGCTACAACGGAAAAACATTATGCAGTGGGTGCGGATTACCGCATGAGTAAATTTTGGGATATTGGCTTTCACTACTCGCGCGCAACCGAAAACACCCTGACTACAACCAATCCAATGCTGGCCAGCATAGGCCTTGAAATAACCACATTGGGTATTAACATGGGTTATCGCTTCTGATAATGATCTTCCGGCATGGAGATGCACTCTGTGCCGGGCGTGTTTAACGCAACAGTACATCCTTGGCCGCATTAATCTTGGCCGCCAGATAATCTGAGCCTCCCCGATCCGGATGCAATTTCTGCATCAGCCTGCGGTGCGCATCAATAACCTCTTCACGCGACGCATCCGCTTTTACGCCCAGTATTTTCCGTGCTTCGTTTGCCGTGATCGCCCCGGTGTTGCGAGGAGGTTTCTCGGAAGTCTGCTGTGCGCCTTGAGTTTGTTTCCATTGCCGATGTAATACCTGTAATGCCGGCCAGGTGCGTGCTATCCAGCCAAGAATACGCGGTAGCAGCGAAAAAACCGCCGCCGCGGCTGCGACCAGCCAGTGCAGTTTGCCGCGCACCGCCAGCACCAGCAGCACCAGTACAACCAAGCCGATAAACGTTTTGAAAGCGAATTTTTTGCGTTGTGCAGGCGGCAAGGCGTTGTAATGGCGAAGTAACCATACGGTCGCAAACAGCGCCACACCCATAATCAGTAGTTTTGTCAAATAGCCCCCAATATCGAGTGAACAACACAGTGTGCCTAAATTTTTTAGTTAAGTCATGCCTGGCAATGCCCGACTGCAATACAAATGTTTGTGGCCAGAAAGATGTTCAAAGGTTCCTTAAGGGACCCCTGTCATGGACATACAGTAATATCGGAACTTGCTGGTAAAATGCAGCAAAATGTAGCGCAGAGGAAAACTGATGATACGAGCCAGAACCGTAGATGAATATATATACCTGATCCGCAGTGCCATCTCTGAGCTGGATGAAATGTGCGCATCCCTGGAATTCGATGCAGAAAGCATGAGCGACTATATCCAGTTTATTGATGATCTGAAAAGCTGCCTGAAGCACCTCTATCAATCGATGTTAGATGGCACCTATAGCTGGCGTACCGGTGACTTGCCCTATATGGACGTGATTCGGGAACTGGATGACACGATCATGCCGCTTTGTGCCTTGCTGACACGTATCAACGAAACCCATAAACAGGGGCTGGAGTCAGAATGACCTTGCGCCGTAATCCCTGGCAAACCCTGCAACAAAAAGCGGTGTATGAAAATCCGTGGATACGTATTGAACATCACGATGTGATTACACCGCGGGGTACGCCCGGCATCTACGGTAAGGTCTGCTTTAAAAATCGCGCTGTGGGTATTATTCCCATTGATGAACAAGGTAACACCTGGCTGGTGGGACAATACCGTTACACCCTGGATACATGGTTGTGGGAAATTCCCATGGGCGGTGCACCGCTGGATGAAGATCCAGAGCGGGCTGCACACCGTGAGTTACGGGAGGAAACGGGTATGCAGGCCACTAACATGCAGCCCATTATGTTTTTGCACACCTCCAAATCGGTAACAGACGAAGAGGGCCATGTATATCTGGCCACCGGTTTGACAGCGGGTGATACCGCGTTTGAAGACACAGAAGAGATCGAAATAATAAAGCTGCCATTACGCGAAGCAATAGCCATGGCCCAGGATGGACGTATAACCGACATCATCAGTATTGCGGGTTTGCTGCATCTGGCATTGAATGCCGGGCGTTATGGACTGGTACTGTAGGCCGCCAGCACCTCCTCCATCTGCTTTTCTGTCACCGGCAAGGGCAATACCTTATACAAAGAGAATAAGGCTTCAAGCTTATGGATATGCGGATACTGGTCTTTTG
>JANOOU010000504.1:0-2575 GCA_031421475.1 Gammaproteobacteria bacterium
AAAAAGAAACGTTGTCGCAAGGCGAACGATGGGTGGATCACAATACAGATAAGTAACCAGGAAAAACTTACACCTTATCGCCCGTCATACCGGCATGGACTGCCGGCATCCAGTTGCCATGGATGGCAAGTTGTCAATCACATCCCTGCATTCTGGATTCCGGCAGTCCATGCCGGAATGACGGTTGTCCTTTTCCTTGCTACTTTAAACTTTAACCTTGCACCTTCATTCAACACACGCCAGATACGCCGCCTCCATGTTCGGTGCATTAAACTGCTGCATAAAGGCCTGGGGTGTGCCGGTGAACTGGATTTCACCGTGATGCAATACCGCCATGCGGTCGGCAATTTCTTCGACGTCGGCCAGCATGTGCGATGAAAAAAACAATGTTTTACCCTGCGCTTTTAAGGCCAGTATTTGTTGCTTAACCCGCGCCCGCGCCCGGGGATCCAGCCCACTCATGGGCTCATCCAGGATTAACAAATCACGTCCGCTTAAAAAGCAGGCGGCCAAGCCAATTTTTTGCGTCATGCCCTTGGAGAGTTCGCGCACAGATTTGTCCAGCGCCGAGACGTTTAAATCCAGCAAACCCAGCATGTTTTGTGCAGCAGCAAGATTAAAGGGCTGGCCCTGCAAGGCGGCCATGTACTGCAAAAAATCTTTTGCTTTTAAATAATACGGCGGCACAAAACGATCGGGTAAAAATGCCAGACGACTGCGGGATGACACTTTACGATTCGACACACCAAAAAATTCACAGCTGCCATTTTTAATTGCAATGAGATCCAGCATGGATTTTATCAATGTAGATTTGCCTGCACCGTTTTCACCGACCAGGCCGAAACACTCGCCAGGCATGATTTTTAAATCAACGTTTTTAATAATAAGTGTTTTGCCGTAATTAACATGGAGTTGCTGACAGGCGATGGCATGCATAGTGGTTTCCGAGTGGATTTCAGAACGATTGTACGACACAAATAAAAAGAGCCTGCCAGGCAGGCTCTTGATGTATAAGTGATATGACTTACAGGTTGCGTGTTGCTAAACCACAATCCATGCTGGCGACTGCAATATTATATATACCCCCTGCTACACAGTTTGCCAGTGCGCCGTTTGTTGCACCGCCTCGAACACCGCCAGTGATCGGTATACCATCGTCTATCTTACGGTCAAGTTCAGCAGCAAGTACAACAGGTATATTGCTACCGGTATACAACGTATTTGCAGCAGCTGCAGGTGCTGGGAAGGACACGGCGGAAAAACTAATTTCCATACCTAAACCAAAGCCATTATCCGGGCAGACACCCGGCGATCCTGTCCCACAATCATAAACAGCCGCTCCAGGTGCCGGTGCGGCCAGACCCGAATAGCTACCTGAGATAAAACCTGCCGCTGCAAGATGTAACCACAAAAATCCTGATTCAGGTGCCGTGTTGACGGTGCCAAAACCATCACCGCCTTGAGTGGCTAAAATACCATTTCCAATCTGTGCAGCCGCATTTGCCCCAATCATGTCTCCTGGTAATGCACGGTAGCGATCCTGAAATGCAAACCAGGCCGCTGATATGCCATCAATCTTATTATTCAACGACCGCACCTTGGCCGAATTAATCATCGACTGACCCTTGAGTACACCGCCGAGCAGCAGCCCAATAATCACCATCACTATGGCGATTTCAATCAGGGTAAAACCGGCCTGATGTTTTTTCGTGTATTTGTACATGTTTTTTGGCTCCAAAAATTATTCAAGTCAATATGTGGTTGTTTTTTAAGTTGTTAGGGTGTTTGTATAGAACAAAAAAAGGTGAATTGCCTGTTTGTGTTGCGTATCACATTAAGTTTTTTCTTTATACAGTTGTTTGGTCAGCACCTCTTCCCCCGTATGGGTGTTAATTTTGGTCGGTCGTCAGTGGGCTACAAATCATTCAGCCGCTGTTGCAAAAAACGCAATTCATACGGGTCCGTAATATTTCCGTTTTGCAGCAGCCCGCCGATCAATAACCGTAATGATTCCTTCTCACCCATTTCTTCACGCACAATCAGACGAATATCCTTCGCCCAGTACGGCACATCATCACCTGCATGTGCGGCAAGTGTTTCTGCGTAACGCAAGGCCAGGGGTAAATCCTTTAAGCGGTGTTTGGCGGTGATGGACGCATCCGCCAGGGCGCGCCAGCGGTATTGTGGATTCTCTATAAATTTTTGTTCTATGAAATCGAGCATGATGCGGGTGCGGCTTGCGTCGTTCACCGGTGCGTAAATGTGTGAAGCCACCAGCATCGGGTAGGTATCGCGTGCATCCAGTTGCAGGCTGAGATTTAGCCACTGTGTAACGCGCACATAATCGAGTTGCTTGTATGGAATGCTGATACCGGGCTGGTTGTCGTGGCCTTGTAACCAGATATCCAGTACACGCGATGCCAGTATGTTGTCGCCCAGCGCCATCATGGAAAATAGCGCAGGCGGCGGTGGCGCTGACAGTGGCACGTATTGGGTGGTGTTGTGCGATTGGGTGGCATGCCAGATCAGTTGCAGTGCCAGCGCAGTGGCTAGCAGTGGCAACAGAAATTTGGGG
>JANOOU010000505.1:0-4784 GCA_031421475.1 Gammaproteobacteria bacterium
TATTGCGGTAAACAGGGGTGCATTGAAACATTCTTGTCCGGCCCCGGGCTAGAGCGGGATTTCTGGCTCGCCACCGGCGAAAAACTCAACGCAGCAGAAATCGTTTTGCGCGCGAATAATAGCGAATCACAGGCCGAACAATGTTTACAGCGTTATGAGAATCGTATGGCGCGATCACTGGCGCATATCATCAATGTGCTCGACCCACATGTCATAGTGCTGGGTGGTGGCATGTCGAATGTACAGCGATTGTATAAAAATGTACCCGCCATCTGGGGGCAGCATGTGTTTTCCGATAATGTGCTCACCCAATTACTGCCACCAAAGTTTGGTGATGCCAGCGGTGTGCGCGGCGCGGCATGGCTATGGAATGAATAATAACGACTGGATAAAGAAATTATCCTTTCCTCTTGATGGAATGTTTTTTTATATTTGTATTTCACGGCTGTTTTATGCAACAACTAAATCGAAAAACGAAATTCAATGTGTTCTGCTACGGCACACTGGAATTTGATGCCGTAATGAAAAAAGTCACTGGCGCAACCTTTTCCGCCGAACCGGCCACGCTAATTGATTACGCGCGTTACATGGTAAAAGGCACGCCCTACCCGGCCGTTATCCAGGAACAGGGTGCTGTAACTGAAGGCGTTTTGTATTACGGCCTGAGTGCAAGTCATATACAAATGATGGATGAATATGAAGAAAGTTTGTATGATCGGATAGAGTGTGAAGTATTAACTGCAAAAGGTGAGCTGATTTTGGCCGTTATTTACGTGGTGCCGGCATCTCGCCAGCACTTTGTAGGCAAGGAAGCGTGGAACAAGGAAGAGTTCGCGCAGTTATATATGAAACATTTTTGCAAAACATTGTAGGAGCGGGCCACCTGCCCGTAATTATTAAAGAACAAGTCCGCAAATATGCAACTCAACCCTTTTCACCTCGCTGTACCCGTCCGCAGCCTCTCTGAGGCGCGAAAATTTTACGGCGAATTACTCGGCTTCAAAGAAGGCCGCAGTAGCAACACCTGGGTGGATTACAACTTCTATGGTCATCAATTCGTGGTGCATCTTGATCCCAATATCGGCGAGCATGGAAAACTAAAATTGCATTACAACGACGTAGATAAACACGCCGTGCCAGTCCCGCATTTTGGTGTGGTGCTGAACATGAACGACTGGCAACAACTGGCAGATCGTTTGCGAGCCGCCAACACGCAGTTTGTGATTGAACCGTATATCCGTTTTGCCGGGCAGGTTGGCGAGCAGGCAACGATGTTTTTTCTTGATCCCAGCGGCAACGCGCTGGAATTCAAGGCGTTTGCGGATATGAGCAAGTTGTTTGAGAAATAGACGGGCTTGCGGATTTACGAGCATGATGCTTATTATCCGACATGATCTTAGCTAAAAGGGATTGGCGCAACCATCGGGGATAACATTATGCTGAAGCAACTCACAGCCATTATTGAACGCGAAGACGATGGATATATGTCATTTTGCCCGGAGCTGGATATTGCCAGCCAGGGTGACACTATTGAAGCAGCACGTGAAAATCTTAAAGAAGCACTGGAATTGTTTTTTGAAACTGCGTCACCGCACGAGATTCAGCAACGATTGCACGAAGAAATTTATGTAACGCGAGTAGAGGTTGCCGTTGGTTAAGCTTCGTGTTTTATCCGGCAAGGAAGTGTGCGCTATTCTTGCGCGCCATGGTTTCGTTGAAATGCGCCAGTGAGGAAGCCATGTTGTGATGCAGAAAAAACTTGCGGGAACAACAATCACCGTTCCGGTGCCGAATCATGCGGAATTAAGAATTGGCACACTCCAGTCTATCATTCGCCAGTCGGGTGTGTTGCGTAGTGAATTTGAATCCTGAACGATGAAATCGTTCAGGCATGGCAACAACACTTCGGAAGTTGAAGTGACTCATGTTTCAGCAAATGGCGTATGGCTGCTGGCACATAAAAAAGAATTGTTCATGTCATATGAAGACTTTCCCTGGTTCAAGGATCAGATTGTTAAATCAATACTGAATGTTGAGGAATTATCACCCGGTCATTACTACTGGCCGG
Organism: Gammaproteobacteria bacterium; assembly: GCA_031421475.1. Classification (GTDB taxonomy): domain Bacteria; phylum Pseudomonadota; class Gammaproteobacteria; order SZUA-229; family SZUA-229; genus JACPVK01. Next base: position 2,069 of record JANOOU010000505.1, read on the forward strand.
ATATAGATGTGGATTTAACAGAGGAAATTATTGAGCATCTCGAGCGATTTCCGCTGAAGGCTGGAAAATAAATGCGTCACTTTTCTGGTTTCTAAACTTGTTTCTAAATAAGCAGAAATAGTAGCAATTGATGGTATATCTGTTGACCATAAACAAAACTGTTTCAACCTGTTTTTGGAACATAAATAATCGAGCGATTACGCCCCGACCCTTTTGCCTGGTATAAGGCATTATCAGCGCATTCCAGCCAATGTTTGTGATCCTGGATTGTATCGTTCATTTCGGCCATGCCCAGGCTAATCGTATACTTAATTTTATGTTGTTCGTGACAAACTAAACTGGCCTCAGCTTTATTTCTCAGTCGCTCAGATAGAGTATTTGCATTGTCTGCTTTGGTATCAATGAGCAATACCACGAATTCCTCGCCGCCGTAACGTCCTGCTATATCGGTTACACGCACACTATCCGTTAAAATACCTGCAATATTTCGTATGACTTCATCGCCTGCCTGATGTCCGTATGTATCATTTACTTTTTTGAAATGATCAATGTCAAATATAAGCAGTGTGCAGGGTTGCCGGGTACGTTTAACACGGTTGTATTCCTGTATTAAACAACTTTCCCAGTAACCACGGTTATTTAACTGGGTTAATGCATCGGTGCGGCTGAGTGACTGAAGTTGTTTGTTTGCGCTTTCCAGTTGAAGTTTACTTATGGCTATATCCGTTACATCATAAATAATGACGCCTACGTGATTTATAGTGCCATCGGCAGAAAGCAATGGAATTAACGTTATGTTCTGGTACATGAAATCGGCAGTACCGGTAATAGGCCTGTAGTTCTTAAATTTGAATAGATATTCTTTCTGTTCCCAGGTGGTAAATGAGCGGTTGTTTAACAGGAAAACAGATTCGGCTTTACGTCTAAACCAGTCTTCTGGAATACCTGGGAATATTTTAAATAGATTTTTCCCAATCACATTGCTGGGCGAGTGCCCGCTGTGGTTTTCCATAAAACTGTTCCATACCTGCACATCATAGAGCCGGTCCACGACCATAAGCCCTATGTCGATATTTTGCAGCATATTCATCAACCAGTGAATATCCGCTATTGAGTTTTTAATATCCATTTTTAATCCACGATATAGGAGATGCGATCATTTAATGCTTTGATCGAATCTTCGGTAAATAATAACAGCAAGTCACAATTTATTTTTTTGTTTTCTATTTTATAAGGGATTTCTATTGCCAGTGTTTTCTTCCACAGCTTGCCTTTATGTTGCAAGATATCCGCTATTTTAACATGTCGCCCCAAAATCACCGGGTGGCCCTGGCTGAAAGTGATGTCGAGTTGCTCTGCTATGCCTTTTAAAAAAGCGCCGATTAGAATATTTGAGATATCCATGATCAATTCCATTTTTATGGCTTCATTAATAGCGCCTTCGAATTTCATTAACTCGGCAATATCGGTGAAACTGGTTTCGTTGAATATTAATAAAGCTTCACCCGCAATACCGGGCCCGACAAAGCCCTGGCATAAAGCCGAGATGGATGCATCTGTATCGGAAATCTGGCCTAGCGCCATGCGCAATTCGCTGGCTTCAAGCATGCTTACATTGGGCACCGGTAAAATAACAAAGACATTGAGTAATCGGGCCAGCAGATCTGCTGCGCGCCCCATGGCCACATTGGCCACTTCCCGGTAACCATCCGTAATGTCTACCTGTACATTGATTACATTCGCAACCGCTTTACGTTCAATGGGAATGCCGTATTTTTTTAGCACGGCTTCGATTTTGCCAGGATCTACCGGTTTTTTAATAAAATCCAGGGCACCGAGTTTAACAATTCGTTGATAGGCTTCAGGTTGGATATCGCCGGATACGACGATCACCATGGTGGGTAAATCCATTTTGCGAATGGCCTGTAGCACTTCATAGCCGTCCATTTCAGGCATATTGAGATCCAGAAACAGGATCTCCGCCTGGGTGTCGTTAATGGCTTTCAGGCCTTCAAAGCCATTGTTGGCAAAGCAAATATCCACATCCCAGTTCTCCGGCAAAGCCCGGGCCATCTGCTTGCGGGCCATGCTGGAATCATCACAAATAACGATGGTGGTAGTCATAATACAGAAGTGCAGGTTTTTATAGGTGCAGGGAATTATGGTTCAGGTAGAAGAGATTTTCAGGATATTGGCGGGTAATTGTTAAGGGCAGGTGTGAAATGGAATTATTCAGGGCTTCACTCAATAACAACCGCCTGTTTGCAACATGATTTTTTCTCGAAATATTGGAATCCAGAGCCATTTATATATTTCGCAGGATATGGCTATGTAAAGTCACCTACCGATTCACATTACATTTTTAAGCGATCTTGTGATCACTGAATTTAATGTTGATCAGGTCTGTAACTTGTTAAATATTGATAGGGAAGCTTTGGCTTATTCAGAGTTCCATAATATTTGACACAACGTCCTAAAGATTGTCGACCTGATCGTTGGCAATTGAAAACGTGAAATCAATAGGTTACATGAAATTACTAAATCTAACAGGAGAATAGTATGTCTTGTAAAAAAACCTTAAAAGCCCCACTCATGACCACAGCCATCGGGGTTATCGCTATTATTATGGCATCGCAGCTTGTGACATCACTGGCCTTGGCTGCCGGCGTGACGCCACATTTTTGTTATGACGATTCACTTGAGTGTGGGCCTGCTC
>JANOOU010000506.1:0-2230 GCA_031421475.1 Gammaproteobacteria bacterium
CTGTAAGAATCAAGAATGGAATAGGCACCAGAGAGCAATTAACTCTAATATTAGAAAATATTGCTCTCTGCTACCTATTCGCAGGCGCTGTAGTGGTCTAATGATTCCGGACACTCTCATAGGCTGTAAAATACAGCCCAACTAAAGAGGTGCTCAACCTTGTCAACCTGACGCACACTCATGCGTTAATCTGGACAAGCATCAAGATCAACACCATGGCGCAACCACAACACGCACCGCTTAACCATTTTCTCGCCCGTGTCGAACGTCGCGCATTTCGCATGGCGCAGATCGCCACGGGTAATACGGATGATGCGCTCGACATCGTGCAGGACAGCATGATGACGCTGGTACGCAAATACAGCGCTAAATCCGAAATGGAATGGGGCGCCTTGTTTCATACCATTCTGCAAAGCCGGATACGCGATTGGTACCGGCGCAGTTCAGTCAGAAATCGTTTGCGCAGCTGGCTGGTTCAGGATGAAAACGACGACGCCGATCCACTGGATGAAATACCGGATCAGCACACAAAAAATCCGGAACAAAGATTACATCTGGATGTTGCAGCCGATGCCTTGAATACGGCGCTGCACGCACTGCCGTTACGCCAGCAACAGGTGTTCTTGCTGCGCAACTGGGAAGGCCTGGATGTGGCGCAAACTGCGCACGCCATGGGCTGCACGGAAGGCACGGTTAAAACACATTACTCGCGCGCGGTGCATTCACTGCGCGCTACGCTGGAGGATCATCGCTATGAATGAAGAACAATTTCTGCAACAGGTTCGCACGCAACTCGACGCATCCGAGCAAGCACTGGATGCCGCCACCTTATCGAAGCTGAATCAGGCCCGGCAAAAAGCACTGACGCAAGGCAAAAAATCTGCCTGGATCATCTGGCTACCCGCTGCGGCAACCGCCAGCATTGTGGCGGCATTGATCGGTGGCAATTTTGCAATACAACAACCGGATATTGAAGTCGCTGGCCACTCTGTTGGCCATCAGCAATTTACCTGGGAAGACATGGAATTGCTGACATCCGAAGCCGATTTCGATTTATTGCAGGATATGGACATGCTTGACGTGGTGGCCGACGATGCAATCTAACAGAATTTTATTGGCTGCATGGTTAGCAACCACAGCGGTGATGGCTGACGATCAACCGGATATCGAATTACTCGAATTTCTGGGGGGTGACGAAATTGAAGTCAATGGCGAATGGATCAATCCCATGTCACTGGAGCTTGAAGAAGATGGCGCTGACATGGCGCAAGTTCCAACACAGACACCAAGAGGTGAGTCTCATGAATAATTTATTTCGTATCACTATTTTGTCGCTGGCACTGTTCAGCAGCCCGGCTATTTTAGCCGAAGGCGTGGACTGGAATGCATTGACGGCTGATCAGCAAAATATATTACAACCCTTCCAGCAACAATGGAGCCAATTACCCGCAGCCAGGCAATTACGTTTAAGCAAGGGTGCAGAACGCTGGGCGCAGATGACACCGGAGCAAAAACAGAATGCCAAACAGCGTTTCAAGCAATGGCGCGAACTGCCACCGGCACAACGCGAACTGCTGCGCGAACGCTTTGAAACATTCAAACAAATGACGCCGGAACAACGCGCCGCATTACGCAAAAAACATCAGTGGTTTCGCAACCTGCCACCGGAACAGCGCGAGCAAATGAAACAACGCTGGAAAAATTCAACCCCGGAACAGCGTAACGAAATGCGCGAGCGCATGCGTAGCATGACACCAGAGCAACGCCAGCAGTTACGGCAGCAGTGGCGGCAAAACAAAGCGCAATAAATTGAAAATGGCGGCACATCTTTGTGCCGCGCGAAAGCTCTGGATTAAGCAGGGCTTTCCTAACGCATCCCTACACACTGGATTCCGGCAATCCCTACCGGAATGACAACAAATAGCGACCCACGATCAAACATCACAACAACCCCCGCTCCGCAAACGACACCACCTGATCACCCACCACAAAATGATCGAGCACACGCACATCAATTAACGCCAGTGCATCCTGTAAGCGTCGCGTAATGTGTTGATCGGCTTGCGAAGGTTCGGCTATGCCTGATGGATGATTGTGCGCAAAAATCACCGCCGCCGCGTTGTGAAATAAAGTTTGCCTGACGACTTCGCGTGGATACACCGATGCGTTATCGATGGTGCCGCGAAATAATTCTTCAAAACAAATAACGCGATGCCGCTGATCCAGAAAC
>JANOOU010000507.1:0-2892 GCA_031421475.1 Gammaproteobacteria bacterium
GGTTGTTCGAAATCAAGCCTTGCGACTGCAAATAGATCCAGTGGTTCAACGCCGGAGCTCATTCGTTGCGGCCAGGCCAGAGCATGCGCTATGGGCGTACGCATATCAGGATGCCCCATTTGTGCCAGCACGGAGCCATCGGTGTAACTCACCATAGAATGAATAACACTTTGCGGGTGTATCACAACCTGAATTTTATCAGGCGAGGTATTAAACAAATAACAGGCTTCAATAATTTCCAGGCCCTTATTCATCATACTGGCCGAATCCACTGAAATCTTTTTTCCCATCACCCAATTCGGGTGCGCAATAGCTTGCTCGGGCGTAACCGATTTCAATTGATGCAATGGCAGTGTGCGAAACGGGCCGCCACTGGCCGTTAATAAAATACGGTTAACGCCACTGCCGGCCAGGCCTTTGGAAAAATCTTTCGGCATGCATTGGAAAATGGCATTGTGTTCGCTATCAATGGGTAAAAGCTCGGCATGATGCCGATGGACTTCATCCATAAATAAAGTGCCCGACATCACCAGGGCTTCTTTATTTGCCAGCAGGATACGCTTACCTGCACGCGCTGCCGCCAATGTTGGCAATAAACCGGCAGCACCTACTATCGCTGCCATCACATAATCGGTTTGCGGCATGGAAGCCACCGCCTCCAGACCTGACAGCCCAGCCAGTACTTGTGTAACAGAACCACTTTGGCGCAATTTTTTTTGCAACTGCTCCGCCGAGTCTGCATCCAGCATGGCGGCAAATAAGGGACAATGTGTGATGCACTGTTCATACAATCGATCTACGTTCACATTGGCTGTCAGTGCAATAATTTGATAGGCATTGGGATGACGCGATAATACGTCCAGTGTGTTAACACCGATAGTGCCCGTTGAGCCAAGAATACTGACACCCTTCCGATTGACAGTCGTACACTCAACCATGACGCAGCACAAAATCCAGCATAAACATAAAAAATGGAGCCGAGGACATGATGCTATCGATGCGATCCAGCACGCCGCCATGCCCGGGCAAAATGGCTCCGGTATCTTTTACACCGCGTTCGCGTTTTAACAAACTGATAAATAAATCACCGGCCACAGAAATCAGGGTAGCAAATATTGTTACGATTCCTAACCAAATAGCTTGCTCAACATTCAACTCAAAAAAATAGGCAGCCGCCACTGAATAGAGCGACGTTAAAATCAATGCGCCGTATAAACCTTCTCGTGTTTTTCCCGGGCTGAGGTGCGGCGCCAGCTTTACCCTGCCAAATCGTCGCCCGGAAAAATACGCGCCTATGTCAGCCACCCATACCAGCGTCATCATATATAACAACCAATAAGGACCCTGACCTATCTCATGCACACGTAACAACGACAAAACCGGGGGTACGATAGTAATGAATGCAATCAGCATTTTGAAGAACGAGAATTGATCACTGGCGGGTGCAGGCGGCTTTACAGACATACGTAGCATCACTAAACACCACCAGCTGACAGTCGCCATCAACAAATAATGTAACCAGCTGGTATGTATAATATATTTATAACCCAGATAAACCGTTATCACCAATGCTATAGCCAGCACAGCTCGTAAAATATGCGCTCGAATTCCACACAGTTGCGCCCACTCCCAGCCAGCGACGAATGTAATAACCAAAAATGCAAACATTAACACCTGGGTTGATTGATACAAAATGGCCCAGACTGCCAATATGGCAAGCGGTATGGCTGTTAATACACGTTGTAATAACATGGCGTTAACCTGGTAGAAATGTTAATTGCGTGCTGATATGAACCATAGTGAACTGATTAATAGTCATGATATTTAATTCCAGATTGAGCAATCAAAACCGCATCCGGTTCAGCCATGTCCTGAATGTTCGACCTGTTCACCGGTTTTGCCAAATCGTCTTTGACGTCCGACAAACCATGTCAATGCATCATCAAACGCCTGCTGATCAAAGTCAGGCCATAATAAATCCGTAAAATACAGTTCTGTATAAGCCATCTGCCAAATTAAAAAATTACTGATGCGTTGCTCACCACCGGTACGAATAAATAAATCCGGCTCGGGCAAATCCACAAGACTTACGTGTTCACTGAATAGCTGTGCATTAATTTCATCACTGGTTAATTCACCACTTTGAATCTTTTCAACAATAGACTTGCAAGCCTGCGCAATATCCCAACGACCGCCATAATTCACCGCAATATTCAATTGCAAACCGGTATTCTGGCTGGTCAACGTTATAGTTTGCGTTATCTTGTCCTGTAATTTTTGTGAAAACGCAGAAAGCTCGCCAATAAATCTCACCCGCACCTGCTGCTCATGCAAACTTTTTACTTCGGTTTGCAATGCTGACATAAACAATTCCATCAAACTGCTCACTTCCTGTTCTGGTCGACGCCAGTTTTCACTGCTAAATGCAAATAGCGTAAGTGCCTGAATTTTTCGTTTTACACAAAACTCAACCACTTTACGCGTTGCCTTTACACCCGCATGATGACCTGCGGTGCGCGGCAGTAATCGTTTTTTTGCCCAACGCCCATTGCCATCCATCACGATCACGATATGATGTGGCAAATCATTTTCAGATGCAGATTGTCTATCGAAGGTAGTAACGTTCATGCCTGGGGTATGAAAGTAATTAAACCTCCATCATATCCTTTTCTTTTGCATCCAGAGACTTGTCAACACCCGCAATATATTTGTCAGTCAATTTTTGTATCGCCTCTTCACCGCGTCTTGCGTCATCTTCGGATACTTTTTTATCCTTAAGTAATTCTTTAACATGGTTGTTGGCATCACGTCGTACATTACGAATAGCGACCCGAGCATTTTCACCTTCGTGCTTGACCACCTTTACCAAATCTTTACGACGTTGCTCGGTAA
>JANOOU010000508.1:0-2120 GCA_031421475.1 Gammaproteobacteria bacterium
CGACGACGCCGCGCAAACCGGCAAACAGGTTGTCACCCAGACCATTAACACCATTGACACCCTGGCCAGGGAAGTCGAAACAGCGGTCGGCGTTATCCGCCAGCTGGAACAGGAAAGTAATGGCATAGGCAAGGTACTCGATGTGATTCGCAGCATCGCCGAACAAACCAACCTGCTGGCACTCAACGCGGCCATTGAAGCAGCGCGTGCCGGTGAACATGGGCGCGGTTTTGCAGTGGTGGCCGATGAAGTGCGTACGCTGGCGTCACGCACCCAGAAATCCACCGCTGAAATTCAGAGCATGATTCAGAAGTTACAAACCGGTGCCGCCAATGCCGTAAAAATCATGGAAACCAATAGCACCCAGGCCCAGGCAGGCGTCAAGCAAGTTGCCCAGGCGGGCACATCACTCGATTCCATTAGCCGTGCCGTGGCCACCATTAACGACATGAACGCCCAGATCGCCGCCGCCGCTGAAGAGCAAACCGCCGTGGCCGAGGAGATCAACCGCAATATCGTCAACATCAGCCAGAGCACCGAGCAATCCAGCCAGGGCGCCCAACAAACCGCCACCGCCAGCGAAGAACTGGCACAACTGGCCGGGCAACTGCATGGTTTGGTTGGCCAGTTCAAGATTTAAAACAGGCTGAAGGTTGAAGACTGAAGGGAAAGCTCAAAGCGCAACCTTGATTCCGGCCTTCCGCTGTAGATCGGGTTTTAACCCGACATCTTTTGCTGAAGACCGATCTACAACAAACACCCAACCTTCTTTTCTTCAGCCTTCAGCCTCCCCCCGCTTCCTGCTACTTTTAGCGCCCCCGCAAACTGGCAGAAGCAGCATGACTGATCCACAAAAAATTCTCGTAACCAGCGCCCTCCCCTACGCCAATGGCCCGATTCACCTCGGCCATCTGGTGGAATACATCCAGACCGACATCTGGGTGCGATTCCAGAAAATGCGCGCACACCTGCCATTATGTTTGCGCCGACGATGCCCACGCACACCGATCATGTTGCGCGCACCTATCTCAATTATTTAAAACCGGAATACCTGCGTTACTACTACGCCGCCAAACTATCCAACAGTGTTGATGACATCGATTTGAATCTCGAAGATTTTCAGATGCGCGTCAATGCTGATCGGGTGGGCAAAGTAGTGAACATTGCTTCACGCTGCGCCAGATTCATCAGCAAAAACTTTGGCGGCACATTAGCCGCACAATTACCCGAACCCCTGCTGGTCGACGAACATTACTAACCGGGCACTTGAAAAAAGTACGCCTACCACACAAAACAATATCGATCAGGCTATAAAAATTCGCCATCCCCGAATGCTTTTGTCGGGGATCCATTGGGCAGCAACAAGATTACAGAACACATCCATGTGTTCTGCCCTGCGGGCCAGCTTCGCTGTTCAATAATTGCTCCAGGCAATTATTGTCCCGCCAGATTCCCAACAGAAACTTTTGGGAATGACGTATGCGGGAATGACGCTGGATTTAATTATTCAGTATTTACTTGAAGGGTATTTTTGTCATGAAACCCGTTAGTAATAAGCAGAATGCGTGTGAATTTTTAGGGCCTCGATATTTTTGAACCACCCTGATCATCAACCCTGTCATTCATCCAGCCTGAAGATTTAATGTTCTTGACTCAAATCAAGTGCACCACGCAGTGACTACCTTAGCATCACTCAAACTGCGACAAAATGCCGCAGCCAAGAGCTTGTCTAACCACTGCGTGAGGAAACCCGCCATGACCACCCACAATAAAAACCCTGACGAAAAAAACAACACTCAATCAGGCCCTGCAGATCAAACACGCAGAAAATTCCTGGGCGCTACAGCCGTGCTGGCAGGCACTGGCATGACCATGGGCCTGGTGGGTTGCAAAAACACCGGTGAATCCGCCTCCGGTGATGCATCCGGCGACAGCCATGAAACCAACGCCGGTAAATTTGACGTGGCGCCCGGTAAACTCGATAGTTATTACATTTTCTCCAGCTCTGGCCATAACGGCGAAGTGCGCATTTATGGTTGCCCGTCTGGCCGCACCTTAAAACGCATTCCGGTATTTAATCTTGATCCGATGGTCGGCTGGGGCATCACCAATGAATCCAA
>JANOOU010000509.1:0-2856 GCA_031421475.1 Gammaproteobacteria bacterium
AATGAAATGTGCGCATTAACATGGGCGCCAGCGGCATAATAATCATCACATCAAGAATGTGGCTGAACTGTATGCCTGCAAGGCTGAGTAACAGGCTTTTTTCTTTGGCCGGGGTGAGGGTAATAGTGTCGGACATAAGGGAATAGAGTTACTGGCGCAGTGTCAACAGGTGAAAATAATTCAAGTTGCAGATTTTAATCCACAATGAAATGTTGTGATGATTTAATTTCAGCGCGTAGGCCCGATTATGGACCTACGGTTTCTGCAAGGTATTAGCCGTACGCGTGGGCAAAAAATGCGTTTCACGAAGCCGCCTGTGCCGGATACCCGGCTTCTGCCAGGGCAGCGGTTATTTCTGCAAGTGTGTGTGTGCTATCAATGGACACAATTTTTTTCTCCAGATTCGCATCGAGTTTGGCAGCAGGGTCTACGGCTTTTACAGCCTGTGTTATGCGGTTAACACAATGCCCGCAGGTCATGTTGTTCACTTTGAGTTGATACATTTGCTTTCTCCTGTGTTGTTAAGCTTACAGATGGAGTCTAATGGTTACCATCGTGGGAAGGTCAAGCCCTGGCTTGAACATTTTTTTAAAGAATAGTCTTGACCTTGCCATGATAGGAAGGTTCAGGATGTGCACCTCATGATGTTATACCACCGTGGTGTCGTATTGGTCCCGGCATCGAAATAGCATCATGCCCTTCACTCATAAAGGCAAACGCCATGAATCCGATGTCAGATTTCAAGAATGCAACGCAGTCCAGCGCAACCCGCACGCTGCGTCTGGGTATTAGTGGCATGACCTGCGCCTCGTGTGTTTCGCATGTTGAAAAAGCCTTGTTAAAAGTACCCGGTGTGACGGCTGCTTCCGTCAATCTTGCCACCGAACGCGCCGAGATTTCCGGTGGCGATAATATTAGCTTTGAGATTTTGCAGAAGGCGGTAACAGCGGCGGGTTATGACTCCGCACCGGTGCCGGAAGAGGGCGCCGTGCCAGTAGCGCCGCGTGATGCAACAAATCATGAAATTCGTTTCCCAATTCCCGATTGGTGGCCGGTCGCACTCGCCGCATTATTCAGTTTGCCGCTAATAGCGCCGATGGTAAGTATGTTGTTTGGCCAGCACTGGATGGTGCCAGGTTGGGTGCAATTAATATTGGCGACACCGGTGCAATTCTGGCTCGGCGCGCGATTCTATAGCGCGGGTTGGCGCTCACTTAAAGCGTTATCCGGCAATATGGATTTGCTGGTGGCATTGGGTACCAGCGCAGCGTTTGGTTTATCGCTTTATCAATTATTGCGTTTGGGTGAAAACGCCGGTGAGCATTTATATTTTGAAGCGTCAGCCGTTGTGATCACGCTGGTGTTACTTGGCAAGTGGCTGGAAGCACGCGCCAAACGTCAAACCACTGAAGCGATTCGTGCATTGAATGCATTGCGTCCCGATCGAGCGCGCGTGCGCCGTAATGGGCGTGATGAGGATGTTTCGCTTGCAGCTATTGTTATTGGCGATCTGGTAGTCGTGCGCCCCGGAGAGCGTGTGCCGGTGGATGGTGTGGTGCGCGAAGGCACCAGCCATGTTGATGAATCGCTGATTACCGGTGAGAGTTTACCGGTTGCAAAAAATATTTCCGATCGCGTTACCGGCGGCGCAGTGAATGCGGATGGTTTATTGGTGATCGAAACGCAGGCCATCGGAAAAGAATCCACTTTAGCGCGCATCATTCGCATGGTGGAAGATGCGCAGGCCGCGAAGGCGCCGATACAGCGCATGGTGGATCAGGTGAGCGCAGTATTTGTGCCGGTGGTGCTGGTGATTGCATTGCTGACATTACTCGGCTGGGGATTTGCGAGCGGGAATTGGGAGCAGGCGTTGCTCAATGCTGTAGCCGTATTAGTGATTGCGTGTCCGTGTGCGCTCGGGCTGGCCACACCCACCGCCATTATGGTGGGAACCGGTATTGCCGCACGCTACGGCATTCTTATTAAAGACGCCGAAGCACTGGAGCGCGCGCATGCGATTACGCGCGTGGCATTTGATAAAACCGGCACGCTTACCGAGGGCCGGCCCGCACTTGCGGCGTTGGAACCGGTTGCGATAAATGCTGATGAAATGTTGCGACTCGCTGCTGTCGTGCAACAGGGCAGTGACCATCCACTGGCGCGTGCGGTGATGACAGCCGCCGCAGAAAAAAATATAAATGTGTTAGCCGCCAGCGACGTTAAAGCATTACCCGGCCGTGGTGTGCAAGCACAAAGTGATGGCCAGATTTTATATCTGGGCAGCAGCCGATTAATGCAAGAGCTGGATATTTCCATCAGCGTATTAAGTAAAGCGGCTACAGAAAATGAAAAACAGGGCCGTACCGTTTCATGGCTGGCACGTGAACTAAACGGTAAGCGTGAATTAATCGGTTTACTGGCGTTTGGTGATACTGTAAAAAAATCTGCAAAATTAGCTGTGGAAAATTTACGTGCGCGCGGCGTGCGCGCCACACTATTAACCGGCGATAACCGCGGCAGTGCCGAAGCTGTTGCGCGGGCACTGGGCATAGAGGATATACGCGCCGAAGTATTACCCGAACATAAAGCTGCAGCGATGGCACAATTAAAACAGGGCGGCGAAATTGTCGCCATGGTGGGTGATGGCATCAACGACGCACCGGCACTGGCCGCCGCCGATATTGGCATCGCCATGTCCACCGGCACCGATGTCGCCATGCATGCAGCCGGCATCACGCTGATGCGCGGTGATCCATTATTGGTGGCCGATGCCATTGATATTTCGCAACGCACGTACAGCAAAATCCGGCAGAATTTATTCTGGGCATTTATTTATAATATTGTCGGCATTCCGCT
>JANOOU010000510.1:0-7521 GCA_031421475.1 Gammaproteobacteria bacterium
CGCCCCGTCGTTTACGGTAACCCCAGCATCGTGGATAGCTCCGATCTACAAGGCAATGCTATCGGTTCGGTAGGCGCCATATCCGGCCAGCAATTAATTGAACTGGAATCCCTGGCCGACGTTGATCCCGCCATTTTTACAGCCGTGCGCACCTACAACTACGACGATATTTCCATTCGCATGCCCAGTGATCAGTTGTTTGAAGATGAAGCAGATGACGAAGAAGAAGACGAAAACGATAAGAAAAATCGTTAATGGAATATTAAAACGTGACTGGTTTAATGAAGAGCAAACATTACGTCGCAACTACACCCATCGTTACACTCACCCGCCTATTCAAAGCGGGAGTCGTCATGGGATTCAGGCCATTTCAGATTTGCATGTTTTCAGAAGTGAATGCCGTGGTGACATTACACGGCAAGCCGGTTGCGGGTGCGGAGATTGTGCGCACCTCCAATGAACTGGATAGCAAAGTGTATACCGAAAAAACCATAACCGATGCGCAAGGGCGGTTTCATTTTGATGCGTTGTGGGTGTTTTCATTGCGTAATTTTATTCCGGCGAACCCGATGGTAAAGCAGCATATAAATATTTACTATCAAGACCAGGAATATATGGGTTGGTTGGCTTTTAAAGGCAATTATGGACACAATGATGAACTGGATGATGACAAGCCGCTCCGTTTCACTTGCGAACTCAGCGAGGAGCCTACACTGAAATATCAAGAAGTAGCAGGTAACATTGACGGTATTTGCAAGTGGTAAAACTCTATCGTTATTAACAACATCAAGGAACATAAAATGCCCATACTAAACCCGTATGAATCAGCAGAATCTACTCGTTTTATTTATGAAATATTGTCGCCAAATAAAATTCTGCATAGATTGTTTCCGTAACCCATCAACGACAATTTCCATCTTGCCGACGGCGTGCGGTAAAAGTATGGCTTACCAAGATGATGAATATCTAAATAGTAAAAAATGAAAAAACAACAGGTTGTACGCATTGCTTTAGTCGTCGTTACACTCAGCAGCCTATTACTACCGGGAGTCGCCATGGGATTCAGACCGTTTCAGATTTGCATGTTTTCAGAAGTGAACGCCGTGGTGACGTTACACGGCAAGCCGGTGGTGGGTGCGGAAATTGTGCGCACCTCCAACGAACTGGATAGCAAAGTGTATACCGAAAAAACCACAACCGATGCGCAGGGGCGGTTTCATTTTGATGCGTTGTGGGTGTTTTCACTCAGACAGTTCATTCCAGCAGAACCCATGGTGGAACAACACATCACGATATACTACCAAGACAAGGAGCACATGGGATTTGATCATTCAAAGAGAGGTTATGGTCATAATGATGAACTGGATGATGGAAAGGCGCTCAATTTCACCTGCGAACTTAGCGAGGAACCAGCTATGAAGTATCAAGAAGTAGCTGGTCCCATTGACGGTATTTGCAAGTGGTAACACTCTATAGTTATTAACAACATCAAGGAAAATAGTATGCCCATACTAAACCCGTATGAATCAGCAGAATCTGCTCGTGTTATTTATGAAATATTGTCGCCGAATATAATTCTACATAGATTGTTTCCGCAATCCATCAACGACAACTTCGAACTTGCCAGTGGCACCAAAATGACGGGAAAATCTGGTGGCTTGATTTTGCAATCTACTTCTGGTTTTGCACTGGCGGCGCGTGGCAAAAGCATGGCATTCAAAGACGATGCCTTACTCGTCATACGCGGTACAAAAAAACTCGTTGACTGGATAACCGATGCCAATGCCTTCTTGGTCAAACCCAATGGCACCCGTGTACACAAAGGTTTTAACGGTGTGTTTGAATCTCTCAAGCCGCAACTCGACACGTTTTTTATGGGCTATCGTCCGGCCTGTGTACACATCATCGGCCACAGCCTGGGCGGGGCCCTCGGCACACTGGTGGCGGAATGGATTAAAACCAATAACCGCGCTACTAGCGTAAAACTCTACACCTTTGGCTGCCCGAGAGTGGGTCTGTCACGGTATGCCGAGGCGTTCACCCGCCAGATTGGCGCCGCCAATATTTACCGCGTGTACAACCCGACCGACGTGGTGCCGATGGTGCCCATCTTCCCCTACACCCATGTGCCGCTGCCGGGTGTCGCCAATTATGCCAGCCATTACAACACCGTCTGGTCACCGGTCAGCATATGGGCGCATTTTATGAATCATTATCTTCAAGGCATTCGTGGCCAAACCTGGGAACAACTGAAACGACCCACGATAGCCGTCAATGTTGACAACCTGGTATATGACTGGCTAACCACCCAAAACGCGGCCCTCCAGTCGGCTAATGTTATTAACCTGACCTGGAGTGCGCTGGCCTGGATTCTGAAAAAAATAATGGAGGAAATCGGCCTGTTTTTTGATGGCAGCGTCCATGTCGGCAACACGCTTTTGGATCAGTTGGCGATGTATCTAGAGAAAGGTACGCGTAAGGTGAAAGAAGTCGGCACCCTGCTCACCGCATTAATGCGCAATATTCTTAAAGCACTAGGCATTATTGTAAACATTCCCAAAGACCTGACCGTGGTTTTTATACGCTGGGTGTTCGAGCGCTTATCGGCATCTTTATATTTTATGGCGAGCACCGCTATGCAGAGTCTGTATCGCTAAACTAGTCGCTATGGACTGCGTGAATGTATTCAGGGTATGTAAGAAGTATATTGATTGTTTTACGAAGTGAAAAAATTTCAATCAACTGTTATTTAGATTAATTAAAAATTGAACGAATTAATAATGCTAGCTAAAAATCTTAAAAATACATTTTCCTTTATTGTACTAATGGCCGCAGACTTTTACCTGTTTCCTGCCTGGGCAGGGTTCCTGGAAATGCCGGATATCTCGAATGCGCCTGAGATTGAGCGCCGTACCATGTTGCGCGATATGGACATACCGGGTGTGCGTGATCGTAATCCCGATCCACAGGCCGGGCCACGATTAGCTGTTGCAGCATTTCGTTTACAAGGCATGGTGGAGTTTCCAGAGGTCGGTATTACTAAAGTTGAACTCGACAAACTGGTCGAGGAAATTCGTGTTGATATGATGGCTGAAGGTAAGCTACTGGAATCTGGATTCTCGCTGGATGAATTGGGTGAAGTGTCGGATTTGCTGGTAAAGATCGAAGATGAAACCATAGACCGTCATGTTGGCAGTTTGGAGGTTCAGCAGCTGGTTTGGCTGGTTCGAGACCAGCGTTCCAAACGGGGTATTACCTTGGGGCAAATTGAATCGGTAGCTGACAAGATTACGAATTTTTATCGTGAACGCGGCTTTATTCTTGCCAAGGCTTATATTCCCAAGCAAGAAGTAAGAGAAGGCATCGTTAATTTAACAATGCAGTTGGGGATTTTGGGTGAGGTGGATGCTGCGGATAATGTGATTTACAAAGATTCTCGTCTGGAGTCGGTGTTTGATGATCTAATTACCAAGCCCGTGACGAATAATAATATTGAAGAGCGTTTGTATTTGATTAATGATTTTCCCGGTATTAATGTGAGTGGCTTCTTTGAGCCTGGAACGCAGGTAGGTGATACAAAACTGAATATCAAGGTTAATCGCGAAAACCGCTATGCAGCCAATGCTCGTATTGATAATCATGGCACGAAAGAAACAGGTAAAACACGTTTATATGCCGATGCGTATATTAATAATGCACTCGGCCTGGGTGATTATTTGCAAGTAGGCTTGCTGAACTCTAGTTCACCCAGCAATACAACCTATTATCTTTTTAGGTATAACACCAAGGTTTTCGATCCCAGATTAAGTTTGGATATTTCGGCATCGAGTAATCAGTTTGTATTGGATCAGGCGGATTCTGCTGTTACGTCTTCTATTAATATCAGTGGGGAGACCAGGCAGTCTTTGCTGCTTACTGAGTATAAATTGAAGCGTAGCCGCGCGAGTAACCATTCAATTGCGCTGCAATTAGAAACCGTTGAGTCTGATATTGTTTTTGGTTCAATTGATTCCGGAAATAACAAGGTAAGAGATAAATCGGTTGTATATAACTATGACTTATTGGATGAGGATGCCAGGGCATTACATACGGGTATAGTAACGATTACAAGCGGGGAATTTATTTTTGGAAATGTAAGTGGGCAGGATGCCGAGTATTATATTTTTGCATCTGACTATAATTATTTGAGTTTCTGGAAAATACCCTATTTTGATACCAGTTCCAGAATTATTTTACGTACATCTTTGCAGCTGACAGCTTCAGCGCTTGCTTCAATTAATCAATTTGCCTTGGCAGGTGCAACGCGCTCACGAGGCTTTATAGCGAATCAGTTTTCAGCTGATAACGCGGCTTATGCGGGATTCGAATGGATCTTTAATAGCCCAAGCATATTCGATATAGAGTTGGTGGGTAAAACAAAACTGAGTGATATCTCCCAGCCCTTCTTGTTTGCAGATACCTCCTATGGCATTAAAAAAGCTTTGGATAGTCCTGATGACGCAACGGCGACACTGGCAGATGTGGGGGTCGGCTTGCGTTTTTCGTATCGTAACGACTTTAAAGGCAATTTGCAGCTTGCCTTCCCGGTAAACAATAAATTCACCCATTCGGATATCACAGAAATAGACGATGGCATGAAGGTGGTATTCGATTTTCAATACAGTTTTTTATAGGCTAGGAGTGATTATTTTTTAAGGTATTGAATTATTTAGTAAAAAAACTTGTTTTAGGCATTGTCCAGGTGCCTCTATTGAGCTATTATCAGAGGCGTTTTTATCAACAACACTCAATAAAAAGGAGCCTAACGTGGCTATTTATCTTCAATATGATGGTATCAAAGGAAACGTAACAGCCGATGGTTATAAAGACCATATTGCCGTTACGTCTGTAACTTTCGGAGTTGGCCGCGGTATTTCAATGGAAGCGGGCAATATGTCTAATCGTGAATCAACTCGTCCAAGTATCAGTGAAGTCACCATTTCTAAACTGGCTGATAACTCTGTTACAGGTATCTTTAAAGAGGCTGTAACAGGCAGCGCCGGTAAGAAAGTTGTAATCAAATTTGTACGTACCGGTGCCGACAAGGTACAGGAGTACATGGATTACGCACTGGAAGATGTTTTGGTAAGCGGCTATTCAATATCAGCTTCTTCAGAAGGTGAGCCAGTTGAAACGCTTTCACTTAGTTTTTCAAAAATCATGATTAACTATAAAGACTTCGATAAGACCAACAAATCCGGTAATCCACAACGTGTGGGTTACGACTTAACAACTGCTAAACCGTTGTAATAATAACGTTTGGTTGTATGTCGCCCTGTAAGCCTCAAGCGCGCAGGGCGATTTTAACTTGCAATAAATCTTGGACTATACCCAAGGATGAAGCGCTGTTAGATTGGCTTCGATAAATAGGGTACATTCGTATGGCTCAGCTGACGCAGGATAATCGTTTAATATCCATTTCCTCACCCTTAGGGAAAGACCAACTGCTTCTCACTTCATTTCAGGGTTCAGAATATATTTCTGGCCTGTTTGAGTTTCAGGTAGAAGTTTTATCTTCTAACCTTGCCATTAAACCTGAAGAGCTTATCGGCAAACAGGTTACTGTTACTATTCAAAACAAGCATAAGCGCAAATTTAACGGCTATGTGCATCGTTTTTCATTTGGTGAAATCGCGGCAGACAATCTTCGTCTATATCGACTTGCTGTGGTGCCCTGGTTGTGGTTTGCAACAAAAACCAAAGAAAACAGAATATTTCAGGACAAAGATACCAAAACCATCATCACTGACGTTTTTCAGGGCCTGGGTTTTAACGACTTTAAATTTAATCTGGCAGGCAGCACCACGATGCGCGAGTATTGTGTGCAGTTTGGTGAAACCGATTTTGAATTTGTATCCCGCTTAATGGAAGAAGAGGGTATAGCCTATTATTTTAAACACGAAAACGACAAACATACACTCGTACTCACCGATCAAAAAAACGCTTACGAGAATTGTGTTGAAGCCGAAGTTGGCCATTCAAAAGGCAGCAAGCCTGATTCCCAAATTAATGAATGGGAACATACATATAATTTTATAACCGGCAAATGGACACATACCGATTACAACTTCGAAACACCCCAGCGTAATTTAATTACCACCAAAAAAACCACGGTCAGCCTGCCGCTCATCGACAAATTTGAAAATTATAACTATCCCGGTGCCTACCCGGACAAGGCCAAAGGCGATGACATTATTATCCATCACCTGGAAGCCGAAGAAGCCGGATTTGATACCGTAAAGGCCAAGAGCGATTGCAGTACCTTTTATGCCGGTGGCAAATTCAAACTCAAAGAACACGACACCGCCGCTGAAAAAAAATCCTACATCATCACCAGCGTCACCCACAATGCGGTGGATTCTAGTTACTTCACCGGCAGCGAAGTTCCATCTGGTTACAGCAATGAATTTATTTGCCTGCCCGACACCTTCCATCTCCGGCCCGCGCCAAACCATAAAAAACCGATCATGCGCGGCCCGCAATCCGCCCTCGTGGTAGGGCCTGCAGGCGAAGAAATCTACATCGACCAATACGGTCGCATTAAAGTCCAGTTTTATTGGGATAGACTGGGCGGCAAAGATGAAAAAAGCACCTGCTTCATTCGCGTCGTCCAATCGTGGGCCGGTAACAACTGGGGCACCTCGTACATACCGCGCATGGGCCAGGAAGTCATCGTCAACTACATTGACGGCGATCCCGATCGCCCCCTAGTGACCGGTGCGGTGTACAACGCCGACAACATGCCGGTTTACCCCAGCAAAACCCAAAGCGGTATCAAAACCCGTTCCACCAAGGGCGGTACATCGGCTAATTTTAATGAACTGCGTTTTGAAGATAAAAAAGGCGATGAGCAGATTTATGTACACGCCGAAAAAAATCTTGATTCCAAAGTTGAAAACGATGAAACCCATACGGTTGATCATGATCGCACCAAAACCATTGGTAATGATGAAACCTCCAGCATTGGCCATGATCGCAAAAAAGATGTTAAACACGATCAAACCGAATATATTGGTCACGATAAAACCATAACCGTTGGCAATAATCACCAAGAAGATATTACCAAGGACATAACCCTTGATGTAGGTGAAGATCACACCGAATCCGTTGGCAAGAACATGACCATCGCGGTAGGCAAAGACTTGAGAGAAACAGTCGACGGCAAATATGTGGAAAATGTTACCAAGGAATATAGCCTGAAAGCGAAATCCATTAACATGCAAGCCGATGATGAGATCATACTGAAAACCGGTTCCGCTTCTATCACCATGAAGAAAAACGGTGACATCACCATTAAGGGTAATAACATTACTGTTAATGGTTCGGGTAATGTTGTCATTTAAGGCAGCAAGATCACTAACAACTAGTTGTGAAGTATGGCGAAATCAGAGCTAGACAAATCAGGCGGTGCTTTTACAGCAAATCAGATTTTACCAGGTGAAATCATAATTGGCTTGCTGATTGCTATTGATAACGAAAACA
>JANOOU010000511.1:0-4909 GCA_031421475.1 Gammaproteobacteria bacterium
GCGTGGGCAGATAAAACCTGCCCACCCTACAAATCCGCCGCTGCAGACGCGATATTAATCAATTCCCACTCAACGATTTAATTTTCTCAAACGAACAAGTCGTGCATTCGATTTTTTTGGCGGTGGTAACTTCACCGGTTACAATGTCGTAGATGCTCAAGGTGAGCAATTTGATAACGTATTATATTTTTATCTCAATTGTTTGGCCGATTGATTGGTGATTTTTTCCAATAGCGCGTTCATTTTCTGCATGTTGATTGCGGTGTAGCCAACCAGATTCATCAACACCACGTTGTTGCCATCAAGCACAACAGTGTGTGGCAAGCCTTGAAATAAAAATATTTCCTGAATACCACCCGAAGTCTGCACAATGGTGGATGGTGCAGCGGGTAAAGATTTTACAAATTTGATGATATTTTCCGGCGTTTCTTCCTGTGTGTGTACCGCAATAAATTTAACGCCGCTATATTGCTTTTCCAGCACAGCCAGTTCCGGCATTTCCTGACGACAGGGTTGGCAACCCACCCAAAAAAAGTTGATGACTTTTGGTTTTCCCCTGTCATTTTTCAAACGCCACGATTTATCATCCAGCGTGCGGCCAATAATATTTGGCGCGGGCTGGCCAACTGCGGGGCCGTTGGCTTGATCTGCATACACCGCTGCCGGTAACAACAACACTAACAGGAAGAAATTAATATTGATCATATTTTATTTGCGCTCATTAGCGTTTATTTGCGGACGATTGCACGTTTGATTGTCGCGGGCATGACCCGCTGCTACAGATATCACTTCAAATCCTGTATGGCTTTTTCTGCTGCTGTTTCCCAATCCAGCTCGGCATCACTCCACCCAATTATTTCGCCTTTACCGATATCTGCTTTCATTATTTTGTGGCTTTCGATGTCGTACACGGTACGCGAAACGGTAATAACACCTTTGAGTGCGCCCATCTGGCTGGTGCTAACCTGACTGTTGGTATTTAACAATGCAAGCATGGAAAAACCACGTTCCCTGGCACGGCTGATGCAATCTTCTGCGGTGTTGCATTCGGCCATGAGTATGTCGGCGCTGGCATTGCCTGCGCGCAGTTGATCGAGTATTTTGCCCAGTATGCTGTCATTCAAACTGCCATCCTGATTAAGTGCAAACAACGCGGTGCGACCTCGCACCTGGGATGATTCTTTGTTAAATTGAATAACTATTTCATTTAAACGTTTGGTGTAAACGTCTTTGCCCAACTCATCTGGCAACACGCTGAAATCCGTATCCATAAGTAACGCTCGCGCATCGTCCAGAAATTTACCACGCACTGTAATGTCCCGATTTTTTTCACGATCGGAACCTGCTGCCAAATGCAGTTTGAATGTCTCCAGCCGGTTTTTCATGGTTTTTTCGCGCTTGGCCTGCGCCACGGATTGCTGACTGGTAATCATCAGCGTGTGCTGCGTGCAGGTATCCGGGTCAAGCCAGCGATCTTTGACTTGCAGATCGCGCAACACTTCTTCGGCACTCACAATAACGCGGGATCGCGTATCTTTTTCCACGCCATTATTCGTTACGTGTGTGTTCTGTGAATTTTCGGCGCGGATGGTGACTTCAATACGCTGCACCAGATTGGATTTGGCATTGTCTTCCGCCGCTTTCATTTGCACGTCTTTAGTTTTGCCATCTTTCTCGGCAGAGCCCACACCCACGTAATAACCCGGGCGACTGTAATCAGGCTTGCTCACCCAGTCGGGCATTTTTTCTTTGGAGGCGCCGTCGCAGGACGAAAATAATCCCGCCGCTGCCGGTAATGACAATGCAATCAACGCCACGCCCACCCAAAACATTTTCATGCCTGCTCCATTATTCATGTTTCACCAAACTGCGAATATAACCGATCAACGAATCCACCTGCTCGTCATCGAGCGGTGGTGTTACGCCGGTAACAAATGACGGCATACCTTTTTCCGTCCAGCCGTTTTGAATCATTTTTTTGAGATAGGTATCATCAAAATTTTGCCACTTTGCCTCATTAAATGCATGAGCAAATCCACCCACGCCTTTTTTACCGTGACACTGTGCGCACACGCGATGATACAAAAATACGCCTGATTGCCCAACACCACTTTCCAGATGGCAGCTCTTGCAGGCAGCTTCAGTATTAATGTTACGCAGCATACCGATTTTAGGATGCGGCGGCGGTTGTAATTGCATGGCCAGTGAAAATTCAATAGCCGACACATCGTTATTCTCCAACATAAGCGAAATGGTTTTCACCACGATACCTTTTTTGTCTTTGGTATCCACCACCACTTCCATCTCACCGGTTTCACCCGCCACATATTCTTTCAAAATATCGCTGGTGGTGGTGCAACCGCAGGAGGTTTCGGTTTTTACAAACCTCACCCTGCCCGGCCCCTCGTTTTTAAAGGTGAAGGTATGTTTGATAATTTCACCTTCTACCACCGCACCAAAATCAAAAAATTTTTCTGCAACCACAATATGCCCGGTTTGTTGCACAGCGGCGGGGGTTACGTCCTGCACAGCACCTGGTTTCATATTCAACCAGACCGCGCCCACAGCCAGCAGAATAATCACCGCAACAATCGGGTCAGTTTTGAGCAAGGTTTTTTGAGCCATGTTTTTTCTCATTTGGCTTCGCGAAGGGTATAGAAGGCAATAAAAGATTAAGTCCGCAGCGGACTATATTTTTTCATTAAAAACTCGCCAAAGCCTGCCCCATTTTCACCGCAGCACCGGCCGTAATAGCCGCATCAAATTCGACATTGCCCGGCAATAACAAAATCACCGTGGAACCCAGATTAAACCGCCCCATTTCCGCGCCGCGATCCAGCGTGATATGCAGATCATTGTGGTATTCGGTATGCACCATGCGATGACGACTCGGCGGCGTCACTGTACCGGACCACACCGTATCAATCGCCGACACATTCATTGCACCTACCAGCACCATAATCATCGGGCCCGCCGCGGTATCAAATACACACACCAGACGTTCGTTGCGTGCAAACACGCGCGGCACCGTGTTCACGGTGTGGGGCGCAACACTGAACAAACGCCCGGGTATGTACACCATTTCAAGCACCTTGGCGGCTATCGGCATGTGAATACGGTGATAATCACGTGGCGAAAGATACAGCGTCGCAAACTTTCCGTTCACAAACGGTTTCGCCAGATGTTCAAAGCCGCCCACCAGCTCCAGCAAACTGTAATCACGACCCTTGGCCTGAAATATTCGGCCATCCTGGATCGCTTGCGCCTGACTCACCGCACCATCCACCGGGCATAGCAACACAGTCTCACCCGGCGCCAGCGGGCGCGCGGATACTTTGAGTGCACGGGTAAAAAAAGCATTTAACGTATCAAACGCATAAGGATTGGTTTGTACGGCTTCCTCCATATTCACTTTATGCAGCGACATATAAATAAACAGCAACACATTTTTCACCGGCGCCCAACGCACGCGCGCCAGCAGAAACACCAGCCAGGACATAAAATGATGTGGCAACAGGTAAAACACGGATGACTTTAGGTAATCGAACATAATCTCTTTCTGGTTAACGGTTATTCAAGGTACGCACTAATAGCAACGATGCGATCCATCCATTTTCATTTTCATGTGATCGCCAGTCGATTGTCTGGCAGCGGCTTTTTTTACGTCGGCAATCACCGGCAAGCTGACGCCATTTTCAAAACGAATATTTAATGTCACCTTATCCCCCGCCTTTAAGGGCGCCACCGGATTAAACAACATCAGATGATAGCTACCCGGCTTCAGTTGCAAGCTGCCTTGCGCCGGAACGATCAGCATTTTTTGTGGCAGCATTTTGGCAATGCCATTTTCTTCGAGCGATAAGTGCATTTGCACGTCGGTAAATTGTTCACTTTGTACGGCGACAATTTTCACAGCATCAACATCCGGATTTTTGATTGTCATAAACCCGGCCATTACTGTACTTACCGGCGGTGCTTCGGGAATCCAGGCATCGCTGACCGTGGGCACAGCCCAAGCCGGGATCGCGATACAAAACAGGCACAGCAGCTGAATAATACGTTGGGTATGGGGCATGACAATGAACTCCTGATTCCGGACGGCATAAAAATCGCTGGCATTATATGTGCCCTGCTTTAAGATTCGAAACTTATTTCACGGGAAATCGGCCATGAGCACCTCAAATCTGTTCGACGAACTGCACACCCTGCGCGACTTCATCCGCTGGGGCGTCAGCCGTTTTAATGAAGCCGGCCTGTTTTATGGCCATGGCATGAGCTCATCGCTGGACGAAGCGGTGTATCTGAGTCTGTTTGCGCTGCATCTGCCGCACAACTTTGGCATGGATTATTTCGATACACGCTTAACCCTGGCCGAAAAACAACACGTTGTAAATTTATTGCAACGCCGTATCAACGAGCGCATACCCGCCGCGTATCTTACCCATGAAGCCTGGTTTGCCGGTTTGAAATTTTATGTGGACGAAAATGTGCTGGTGCCGCGTTCACCCATGGCGGAACTCATTGCCAATCGCTTCGAGCCCTGGATCACCAGCGATCAGGTCGACAGCATACTGGATCTGTGCACGGGCAGCGGCTGCATCGCCATTGCCTGCGCCCATGCCTTCGACTGGGCCGATGTCGATGCCGCCGATATTTCACCCGCGGCGCTGACGGTAGCGCGGCGCAATGTGGCTGCCCACAACCTGCAAGATCAAGTCACGCTGATTGAATCGGATTTATTCAACAAGGTGCCGCCGCGGCGCTACGACATTATTATCAGTAATCCACCCTATGTCGACGCCCAGGATATGGCGGCGTTGCCCGAAGAATATTTGCACGAACCGGAACTCGGCCTGGCCGCTGGCGATGACGGCCTGGATCTGGTTATACCGATGCTGCAGCAGGCGCG
>JANOOU010000512.1:0-1513 GCA_031421475.1 Gammaproteobacteria bacterium
GCATTGTTGAGTGCAAACTCCTGTCTATAGCTTTCGCCGATAACGGGTGCTGCTTTCATGGCATAGCCGGGTTTGGCCATGTCAACACCGGCAGTCCAGGAACCGTCGATGTTCACTAACACGCCGTCTTCATACGACATACTGATTTCACCAAAATACCAGACATTGCCGTCGATATCTTGCGCATACCAATCCAGTGTGTCTTCAATGATCACACCATCCACCCGCACCACATCGTGTACTTCACGGCAAGTAACACCTTCGATGACACGGGTTTTGTTGGTGACTTCCACGCGGATTTCTTCATTCTCTATTTGATAAACCAGCGTTCTGCCGGGGATCAGCAGGAAGTAGGGGTTGGGTGCTATGGATTGACCAATCTGATCCGGATCGACAAACATGGCCGGGTCGATTTCTGGATCGTAGGCGTCCTCACCGATAGCGTCACAAAAATCATCGCGACCGTCACGGTAGGTCTGACACAACTGTTTTTCTGCACGATAGGTGGTTTTGGCTTCTTGTTTGCACGTTTTGCTGGCAACTGGGTCGCTGATATTGGTGCAGTTGCCAATGGTAATCCAATAATCGTCGCCAGCCTCGTAACCACAGGCGGAGTAGGCCGCACTGGTGGTTTTACTGCATGAACCGGTAACAGACTCATGTTTGGCAGCATTTTTTGCCAGAGCCGTACCGCTAAATATGCCTAACATTGCAGTGAGCAGGATGCTATGGCCCATTATTTTGAGAGTTGCTTTTGTGGATAGGTTACCCATGATGTATTTCCTCATTATGTTGCAGCCCGCGGATCGGACTGACGGGGCCTTTGTAACGAAGCCCTGAATAATGCGCTATTGGCGTCATGCCGTAGGCGGTATGGTTACCGGGGTAAGATTTGAAAATCAGGATGAAAAAGGCGTTTGATTAACACGACATCTTTACACAAATGAAGAGGCAAATTAATGTGCACAGGCCGGTGTGGCGGGGCTTGGCGTAAAGAACCATTTGTCCTACGTCATTGCAACGCGTCATCGACGGGTAGCTTCTGTGTTACTAAAAATGATTTCCGCCAGAGCCCACGGGAATAACGGTTATGGGATGAAAATATGCTTGAATAAGTGGCAGGATGAATAGCGCCGGGCGTTTTAAACAACGGAATCAACGTCCATTTCTGCGGGATTTGCAACACAACAATAGAAAATTTTGATTTGATATTTACGGTTGGTAGGGCAAAATGCATGCTCTTTCTGCGCCACAAATTTTAATGCAGTAGAACCCCTGTTCAAACAGCACGCTTTGTTTGTTATGGCCAGATCTAAACGAGTACATGGAGGTTTATATGACAAAAACACCCGTTCGCAAGCTTAACGTTCGTCCCGACATCCCCGATTTTCGTGATCTGTCCTTTCGACCCAATATCGCCTTGACGCCGTCCTCTGAGTTGTTTCCAGATGTCATGCTGAGTATTAAAAATCAGCACGATACCAGTGCCTGCACCGGTTTCTCCCTGTCGCTG
>JANOOU010000513.1:0-5326 GCA_031421475.1 Gammaproteobacteria bacterium
CGGATTTTTTGTCTGCCTGGAGTTTGGCGTACAGCTCCTCGAACGCATCGGAAATGTATTTGAGAAAGATCAGCCCCAGCACTACGTGCTTGTATTCGGCGGCATCGATGTTTTTGCGTAACTTATCGGCGGCTTTCCACAATTGCTTTTCCAGCGGTTCTTCTTTGGTTTCTTTGACACGCGCCATGTGATACCTGATTGAGTAGGGGCACGATTCATCGCGCCCTGTTAATTCGAGCACGATTCATCGCGCCCTGTTAGTTCGAGCGCAATTTATCACGCCCTGTTAGTTCGGGCGCAATGAATTGCGCCCCAACGGTAATTTTTTGCTATGTTCATACTATGCACGACCACGCCATTCTTGTCATCGACCAGGGCACCCACGCCACCCGTGCACTGCTGTTTTCAGCGCGCGGCGAAATACTCGCACAAGCCGAACAAGCGGTTGCGTTGCAACGTATTGATCACGAACAAGTGACACAGGACGCTGAAGAAATTCTCGCTTCCGTATTGCAGGTGTTGGTACGTATTGGCGATATACCACCCAACACGGTATGTGCACTTGCCACACAACGCTCAACCATAGTGGCCTGGGACAAAACCACGGGTGCGGCCTTGTGCCCGGCATTAAGCTGGCAAGATCGGCGAGCACAGGATGATTTGCAGCAATTTATTGCGCACACAGCACAGATTAAAAGTATTACCGGATTGCCGTTATCGGCACATTACGGCGCGGGCAAATTGCGCTGGTTGCTGGCGCACAACACCCACGTGCAACATGCCGCACAGCAAAATAATGTATGCATCGGGCCGCTGGCGAGTTTTTTGTTATGGCGATTACTTGCAACACACAAATTTTGCGTCGATGCCAGCAACGCACACCGCATGATGTTGCTCGATTTACGCAGTGCCAACTGGGATGATGCGTTATTAAATATTTTTCAGATTGATAAAAAATATTTACCGGAATGCGTACCCATACAACACCCTTATGGATTGTTACGGGATTATAACCTGCCTGTCACCACCGTATGCGGTGACCAAACGGCTGCATTTCATGGCCTGGGCCCGCTGCCCGCTGGCACCGCCGTGATCAATATTGGTACCGGCGCGTTCATGTTGGCGGCCTGTGATCACGTTATCACCAACACACCTTTATTATGTGGCCTACGTGTCGGCGGCTGGTTGCTGGAAGGCACCGTGAATGGTGCCGGCTCGGCAATCGATTGGGCACAACAACAATGGCCCGTTGAGCAATTATTCGAACAATTACCGGCTTGGCTGGCTAACGAAAACACACCGCCGGTTTTTATCAACACCGTGGGTGGCCTGGGCTCACCCTGGTGGTCAAGTGCTCCGCCACCCTACTTCATTGAGGACAAGGGCTTGCTGTCAGCCCGGTATGTCGCCATCATCGAAAGCATTGTCTTTTTATTGCAACACAATTTACTTAGCCTGCAACAACATCGGGTGCTACAGACTTTAGTCGTCAGTGGTGGTTTGTCGCAGCTCGATGGCCTGTGCCAAAAGTTGGCGAATCTAAGCGGTTGCACCGTCAGGCGGGCAGAACAGCTTGAAACAACGGCCCGCGGCGCTGCCTGGTTAGCCGCAGGCCAACCGGCGCACTGGTTTAAACCCCAGCCCGGTCAACACTTCTCCCCTGTTACCGATAAAGGCTTACACTCACGCTTTGTAACCTTCGATACGGCCCTGCACAAGCTGTGTGATTGACTACACTTAACAGCGTGTTGAAAAAACGTAGCGAGCGAAGCCAAGACAATGCAAAAATGACGAAGAAAGCGGAGTGGACACAGCGTACATGAGCACTTTTTCCTCATTTTTTAACGCGGGATTGGCGAGCACAGTCATTTATCAATAGGCTGTTAAACAAGAGTTTATCCACTAACGAGATACAAAATGGCCATACCCCATCTGGTTGCGCACCGCGGTTTCATGGAGAGATACCCGGAAAATACACTAATCGGCCTCGAAGCCGCGCTGCAATGCGGCGCCAGCTATATTGAATTTGATGTGCAATGCACCGCGGATGGCACCCTGATTGTGATCCACGACAGCGAACTTCATCGCACCTGCGGCGTTAACGGCAATGTGTTTGAAATGAGCTGGGAGGAATTGAAAAATATTCGCGCCCACGAACCGGCGCGGTTTTCGCTGGCGTTTTTCAATCAGCGTATTCCCAGCCTGGCCGATGTCGTGCGCTTGCTGCAACGTTACCCGCGCGCCACGGCATTCGTGGAAATCAAAGAAGAAAGTATCGAGCGTTTTGGCGTTAACCAGATCATGCCGGCTTTATTAAGCGAACTCGAAATCATTCATCAACAATGCGTGGTGATTTCCTTTCACGCTGGCGCCATTCAATACGTGCGTGATCACAGTGATTTTTTATGCGGCTGGGTGTTGCATCAATACGATGCACCCACGCAACAACTCGCACTGGAATTAGTGCCGGATTATCTTATTATTAACCATCGTAAATTACCGGCCAATGCAGAACCCTGGCCCGGCTCATGGCACTGGATGGTGTACGACATCACCGCCGCAGAACTCGCATTGCATTACGCCAGTTTCAATATTCCGCTCATTGAATCGCGCGATATCTGCGCCTTGCTCGAACATCCGGTGCTCGCGCTTAATCACACCAAACATGCATGATCTCATTGTTATTGGCGGCGGCATTCAAGGTGCTGCCGTCGCTCAGGTCGCCAGTGCGGCCGGTTTGAAAGTGTTGGTGCTGGAACAATTTGCCGCAGCCGGACTGGCGACATCAAGTAAATCCAGCAAATTAATTCATGGTGGTTTGCGTTACCTGGAAAGCGGCCAGTTCAAATTGGTGCGTGAATGCCTGGAAGAACGTCGTCATTTACTCGCCACCTATCCGGATCTCGTACATCTGGTTCCTTTTCATATTCCGGTTTATACCAACACCTCGCGCCGCCCCTGGAAAATCCGTCTCGGCCTAGCGCTATATACTTTATTTAGCCACAAACTTTTTCACAGCATTAAACCTGAACAGTGGGCACAACTAGATGGTTTAAAAACTGAGAACCTGCAGAATGTATTTCAATATTACGATGCACAAACCGACGACAAAAAATTAACCCAGCGTGTTATGCAAGACGCCATGAATCTGGGTGCTCAACTCATCACCGATGCGCAATATGTATCCGCTGCATGTACCACAACGCATTGCGATGTGCTTTATCAACATCAGGGTGCCGAACATAAAACCACCGGCAAATTAATTATTAATTGCGCCGGCCCCTGGGTTAATACCGTATTACAAAAAATACATCCGCGCCCGACTCAGCTCAACATCGATTTAGTACTCGGCACGCATATTGTTGTGCCCGGCAAACTTGAGCGTGGCATGTATTACCTCGAAGCACCGCAGGATCAACGCGCTGTGTTTGTCATGCCCTGGAAAGACCAGACACTGATCGGCACCACCGAAAGTCCGGCCATTGCACCGCACAACCCAACACCACCTGAAACCGATATCGATTATTTACTGGCTGTACACAATCATTATTTCAATCGCACACTGCGACGACAGGACGTACTCGATGCATTCGCCGGATTGCGTGTATTACCTGCCGATAATAGCAATACCTTCTCCCGCCCTCGTGACACCATTATTCAGTACGACCCCAGCGCTCACCCCAAAGTGTTCAGTCTTTACGGCGGCAAACTCACCGCCCATCGCGCCACCGCGCAAC
Organism: Gammaproteobacteria bacterium; assembly: GCA_031421475.1. Classification (GTDB taxonomy): domain Bacteria; phylum Pseudomonadota; class Gammaproteobacteria; order SZUA-229; family SZUA-229; genus JACPVK01. Next base: position 3,738 of record JANOOU010000513.1, read on the forward strand.
AATTACTGCGAATTATCACGCCTTATCTGTAAACAAAATTCGTCCAGCTTGGGTACAATGCACACCCTTGCAATAATCACGACACAAACCCAACCATGCACACACTTCAGGCACTTATTTTTGACGTAGATGGCACCCTGGCCGATACCGAACGCGATGGACATCGCATTGCATTTAATCAGGCATTTGAAGAATACGAACTCGATTGGAACTGGGATGAAACACTCTACGGAAAATTACTGGCCGTAACCGGCGGCAAGGAACGCATGGCGTTTTATCTTGATCATTTCAATATAACGTATCCACAAAACGATAAAACACCGGCATTGATTGCAGCCTTGCATAAAGCCAAAACCAGGCATTACACAACACTGCTCGCCACCGGCGCCATACCATTACGGCCCGGCGTTAAACGGTTATTAAACGAGGCGCGTGGTGCGGGCATACGCCTTGCCATTGCCACCACCACCACACCGGAAAATGTTACGGCCTTACTCGAACACGCGCTCGCACCCGGTTCATCCAGCTGGTTTGAAGTGATTGCAGCAGGTGATGTGGTGCCCGCAAAAAAACCGGCGGCGGATATTTACGTGTATACCTTGCAAAAAATGCATTTAGCGGCGGCGGATTGCCTGGCGTTTGAAGATTCTGAAAACGGCATCAAATCAGCGTGCGGCGCCAACCTTAAAACCATCATCACCATCAACGATTACACAGCTGATCATGATTTCGCTGGTGCTGCTTTGGTATTGGATCAACACGGCGAGCCGAAACAGGGTTTCCAGGTGTTACAGGGCAACAGTTTTGGCCACGCCCATGTGAATCTGGCGTTACTAAAACAGATTCACCGCGAGATTTAGGGAAGCTCTGAATAACGCCATCCTGGCGTTCTCAGAGCACGAAAACACAAACATGTCATTTTTGTCTTCTGTTTATTTTTCATGGCGTCATTCTCAATCGCTTGCGTGATTGCGAATGGCAGCACATCTCGGCAATTGCTCCTGCATTGCTCTACCTCCTGCATCCATGCAGTCGTCGGCAATTGCTCGGTCTTCGTTCCTGACGCGACTCTACCGATTCCATCCATGGAATCGTCCTGCATTGCTCTCGATCACTCGCTCCCGGCGTGATTCTACCGCCTACTTCCTGTAGGCGTAGCTTTCGCCATCCATGGCGGTCGCTTGTGCCGCGCGGAAGCTCTGAATTAATCAGAGCTTCCTTAAGCTTGTCTTCATTTCATTTGGTTAGGCTATGGCCATGTCATATGGTATAAACATACCCATGAATACAGCATTTTGTCTCTGCGGTCGTTATTTCAAGTTAGGATTGTATGGTCTATATTGTTTTATGTTGTTGGCATGCCAACAGACAGTCATCTCGATAGACATCAACAATCAACCTTACCTTAAGGCAGTGCTGGCCCGTTCTGAACTGGCACAGTCTGCCGCCTGGTAGTATTTTTACCCTTCATATTAAATAAACAACATGGCTCAATTACATATCATGGCCTTGCGCCATTCTGCTTTCTACAGTCCCTTGCTCATCACCATGGCCGGCGGTTTTTTGCGTGATGAAGGGCTGGACTATAC
>JANOOU010000514.1:0-4328 GCA_031421475.1 Gammaproteobacteria bacterium
CATGCCGTACACGCACATGTAAGCGCCACCAATGCCAACTGCATTTTCCGGTGTCCAGGTGCGTGCTGGATTGTATTTGGTGGTGACCAGGCGATGACGCGGATCGAGTGGTGTTGCCACCGGCGCGCCGAGATATACATCACCCAGGCCCATGACTAAATAGTTCGCATCGAACACAATGCGTTTCACATCATCAATGCTATCGAGGCCGTTAATGCGGCGAATGAATTCAATATTGCTCGGACACCAGGGCGCATCGGCGCGCACCGATTGCATGTATTTTTCGATGGCCAGACGCGTCGCTGGATCATCCCAGCTCAGTGGCAAATGCACGATGCGACTCGGCACTTGCATGGCATCTATCGTGGGCAATTCTGTTTCGGCGCTGCGCAATATCTTAAGCAGTTGTTGTTGCGACAAGGTGTTTGAATAATGAATTTGCAGCGAACGAATGCCGGGCGTGAGATCAATAATACCGGGAAGTTTTTTCTGTTCAAACCATTGCATTAACGCATGTACACGAAAACGCAATTCCAGTTCAAGTACTTGCGGGCCGTATTCAACCAGCATATAGGCATCACCGGACTGGCGATAACACACTGCCGGACGTTCACCCTGTGCTTCGGCACGATACAAAATCGGTGATGCACTGACACCGGCAAGCCATGTTTTATTTGCAAATGTTGATTGCGCACTTAATGTGGCAACGGATTGATCAAGTTGTTGTGCACGTTGCTGCGCTTCGTCATAACCGATGCAATAAAAACGAATCGTGTCGCCCGGTTTTAGCTGGCCGATTTTCCACAACTCGGCTTGCACAATGGTGGCCGGGCAAACAAAACCGCCGAGACTCGGGCCATCCGGCCCAAGAATAACCGGCATGTCGCCGGTGAAATCAACGGTGCCGATGGCGTAAGCATTGTCGTGAATATTGGATGGATGTAATCCGGCTTCGCCACCATCCTTGCGTGCCCATTGTGGTTTGGGGCCGATTAAACGCACACCGGTGCGGCTGGAGTTGTAATGCACTTCCCACTGGCTGGCGAAAAACGTTGTGATGTCGTGATCGGTAAAAAAATCCGGCGCGCCATGCGGGCCGTACATCACGGCAATATCCCAGTGTGTGCTGTATTCAGGAATTAATTTTGCGGCTGCCGCTTTGCAAATTGTTAAATCTGTTTTGCCGGTGTTCAGTCGCAACACATCGCCAACACGTAATGGCCGACCACCGTGACCACCAAACTGGCCGAGTGTGAAGGTGGATGCGCTGCCCATGTAATCCGGCACATCAAAGCTACCTTGTACGGCGAGATAAGTGCGATTGCCCGCGCCCTGAATGCCGCGCAGTTTGAGCACACTGCCAGCACGCACGAAAACCGGTAACCAGAATGCGACAGCCACGCCATCGAGTTCGGCTTTCATTTGTGCACCGGTGAGTGCAATGATGCTCTCGATGTTGAAACGCAATGTCGGGCCGGTGACGGTAAATTCCAGCGCGGCGGTGCCTTCCGCATTACCGACAATGCGATTGGCAAAACGAAACGCCAGGTTGTCCATCGGGCCGGAAGGTGGCACACCAATATTCCAGTAACCGGTGCGACCCGGCCAGTCCTGCACCGTACTTTGTGTGCCGGGTTGCAACACATCAATGGTTAATGGTTTGAAATCAAAGCGCGATAAATAACGTGTGTATTGCGTGCCGCTGCGAAACACATCGCTGGCCAGGATTGCGCGCAAATAAGCGAGATTGGTTTCGATACCGTACACGTCGGTTTGCGCCAGTGCGGCTTCAAGTTTTTGCAATGCCTCATCACGCGAACTGCCGTAAGCAATAATCTTGGCAAGCATCGGATCATAATAGGCGGAAACTTCGCTGCCGGTGCTCACCCAGCTTTCAACGCGCACATCAGGTGGAAAATTCACCTGCGTTAACAAACCGCTGGCCGGTTGAAAATTTTTGTTTGGATCTTCGGCGTATAAACGCACCTGAATGGAATGACCGCGCGGTGCATGTTTGAAATCGTCCAAATCCGGTAATTGATTGGCGGCAGCACGAATCATCCACTCAACCAGATCAATCGCATTCACTTCTTCAGTAACGCCGTGTTCCACCTGCAAGCGCGTATTCACTTCCAGAAAATAAAACTGACTGCTGTGCACGTCATAAACAAATTCCACTGTGCCTGCCGAACGATAACCGACCGCCTTGCCAAGTTTACGTGCGGCATCGGCCAGATCCTTGCGCAGTTCATCGCTGAATCCCGGCGCTGGTGTTTCTTCAATCACTTTTTGATTGCGGCGTTGTACCGAGCAATCGCGTTCACCCAATGTAACGACGTTGCCGTGACCGTCACCGAAAATTTGTACTTCAATGTGGCGTGCAGTCTCGACATATTTTTCGAGAAACATACCGCCCTGGCTGAAGTTGTTGCGAGCAAGTCGTTCCACCGAAACAAATGCGTCCGTCAGTTCCTGTTCACTCCAGCACAATTGCATGCCGATGCCGCCACCACCGGCGGTGCTTTTCAGCATGAGCGGATAACCGATGTGCTGCGCTTCCTGTTTGGCGTGCGCAATGTCATTGAGCAAACCACTGCCAGGTAATAAGGGTACATTGTTTTTTTGCGCCAGTTCGCGCGCCGTGTGTTTTAAACCAAAGTCGCGCATTTGTTGCGGTGTCGGGCCGATGAAAACAATACCGGCACGTTCACAGGCTTCGGCAAAGGCGGCGTTTTCCGATAAAAATCCGTAACCGGGATGTATGGCTTGTGCACCGGTAGCACGTGCGGCTTCAAGAATTTTATCCTGGCGCAAATAACTTTCGGCCGCCGCCGCCGGGCCCAGATGCACGGCTTCGTCGGCCTGCATCACATGCGCAGCATATCGGTCGGCATCGGAATACACGGCAACCGATTGCATGCCCATTTTTTTTAAGGTGCGGATAATGCGGCAGGCGATGGCGCCACGGTTGGCAATCAGAACTTTTTTAAACATGTTCACTCCCGTGCCTGATGTAATTTGATTTCGTGTAAGTCATGAATTCAAATCATCATGGTTGCTGTGCCGGGACGTCCCGGCATGTTGGGGAGAGCTGCGGGTCGTCCCGCAACCAGAATCAAAAGAACAAGAAAACGCAAATGAACGCAAATAAAAGAAGAATATTTTGTTTTTATTGGCGTTTATTTGCGTTTATTTGCGTTTTCTGTTTCTTTTATCGTTTGATTGCCATGGTTTATGAGTCCCACACCACTATTTCTACTGGTGTCGGGTTATACGCATTGCACGGATTATTCAATTGCGGACAATTTGAAATCAACATCAGAATATCCATTTCGGCTTGCATTTCAACATAGCGGCCAGCACTGGAAATGCCATCGGTAAAGCTGAGCTTGCCGTCGGGTGTTACCGGTACATTCATGAAAAAATTAATATTGCTGGGTAAATCGCGCTTGCTCATGCCGCAATCGTGACGCGCCAGCGCCAGCAAAAAATTATCGCGGCAACTGTGCATGTGGCGTTTTTCCAGGGCATAACGCACGGTGTTGCTTTCGGCAGAACAGGCGCCGCCCAGTGTGTCGTGACGGCCGCAGGTGTCGGCGGTAATGCGTAACATAATCTTTCCGGCATTGGAGAGCAGGGCCGTGCCCGTTGTCAGATAAATATTTCCCTGCTCGCGCAGGGTGTTGTTGGCGTCGTAACGTTCTTCCTTGTTGTGTGCATTATAAAAAAGCGTATCGACAGCCTGATTACCTTCCAGATCCACAATGCGCACAATCTGGCCGCGTTTGATTTCGTGCAGGCAGGGTTCACCGGCGGCAATCACTTCGCGGTACATCGCCTGCGCCGGATTCTGTTTGCTTTCGGTTAATCCCTTGCTCATATATAAAGCCGCTCGGTGTTGATAAAGCCACGCTGATTTTCCGGGCAGCGATTGCGACAGGCGTCGTGTGTTGGCACGGAGCCAGAGCGGGTAAGTGTAAGTTCAATCGGACGCGGATGGTAGTCTGTTGCTGGATCAAGTGGATGTTGACAGGTTGATAACACCATCAGGGTATTCATTTCAAAACGCAAATCAACATAGCTACCGGCTTTGGAGAAGCCGGGATGAAAAATCAGTTTGCCGTTATCATCGACAGTGACTTTGCTGAAAAAATTAATATTGGAAACCAGATCGCGCTTGCCGAGTCCGTATTTTCCCAGTTCGTTAATTAAACTATCGTAACCGTTTTTGAAATAATCACTGCGTGCTTCCTGAAAACGCGACTTGCCATATTTGCGTTCCACCAGCATGGCATTGGACACACCGCCCAGCGTGTCATGCCAGCCGC
>JANOOU010000515.1:0-2402 GCA_031421475.1 Gammaproteobacteria bacterium
GGGCCGAGATATTTCCCCGGCGCACTGCGTGCACCGCGATGCACCACAATACGAGGAAAGGCTAGCTTATCGGATATAAAAATATAGGGATAACTTTTATCGTCACGCAGTAAAATATTGTAACGTGGGCGATATTCCTTGATCAGATTGCTTTCCAACAGCAAAGCTTCACTTTCAGTATAAGTAACGGTGATTTCAATTTGATGAATTTGACCGACTAAAGCTTCGGTTTTGACTGATAAACCGGTCGCGCGGAAATAACTCGCCAGTCGTGTTTTGAGATTTTTTGCTTTGCCAACATACAAAATCACACCGGCCGCATCGAACATCCGGTAAACACCCGGTTTGGAGGACGTGGTTTTAAGAAATGCGCTGTGTTCGAACGACATGATTTTGCACCCAAACCATCAGGGTAATTTTGATTTGGCCTGCATCATTACCGATTTAAACATATCTGCTGTCAAACGTCGTGTCTGGGTGTTGTAACGACTGCAATGGTAAGAATCAATTAAGGTTAAACCCGGTATGATATGTTCGGCGCCGTGGGCAAATTTAAATTGCGACAGCTTCAAGCCCCGTGCTTTCAATACCGCCTGATGTGCAATCGTACCCAGCGCCAGCAACACACTGCCCGGCTGCAAACCGGCCAGTTCATTTTTTAAATACGTATTGCAGATGTTGATTTCACTCGACTCCGGTTTGTTTTGTGGCGGTAAACATTTCACTGCGTTGGTGATGCGACAATTCATTAATTGCAATCCATCATCAACCGATTTGGATACCGGTGCCGTTGACAAACCACAGGCATACAAGGTTTCGTACAATAAAATACCGGCAAAATCACCGGTAAACGGACGGCCACTGGCATTGGCACCGTGATAGCCCGGCGCCAGCCCCACAATTAACAGCTGCGCTTTAGCATCGCCAAACGGTGGCACCGGCTTGGCGTAGTAATCGGGATGCTGCTGACGCACATCTTCCAGAAACGTCGCCAATCGTGGGCACAGGGTGCATTCCGCTGAAAAAACCGGGTCTGACATCAAATAAACCAAAACTTTAATGAGTTATTGTAAAAGTATGTTTTATATAAATTTTTATAGCCACGGCAATTACAATATTCAATGTTTGTCTTCATGGCCGTCAAGCAAACCATGTTTGATCGCCAAATGCATCATCTCCACATCATTTGATACATCCAGTTTTTCGTGCAAGCGTGCGCGGTAAGTGCTGACCGTCTTTGGACTGAGGCTCAGCATTTCTGAAATCTGGTTAGTGCGGATGCCACGACTGATCATCATCAATACCTGTAACTCACGCTGCGACAGCGCGTCCAGCACGGAGCCTTCACCGGGTAACATCGACAAGGCCAGCTTTTGCGCAATACCCGGTTCGATGTAACGTTGTCCGGCATGGACTTTACGGATCGCATCAATCATGGTTTCAACCGGGCAACCCTTAGTGAGATAACCCGCCGCGCCGGCTTCTAGCAAACGTTTGGGCAAGGGCCCGTCACTGTGTGCCGTGAGAATGATGACCTTGCATTCAGCATGTGTGGTGCTAATTCGACTGGTCGCTTCATAACCGCCTATGCCCGGCATGTTCACATCCATCAGCACCACATCGGGTTTGAATTTGCGTACTTTATCCAGCGCCTGTTCACCACTGTTGGCCTCGTCAACCACCTCAATGCCCTTGTCTTCCAGCAGGCGTCGTAATCCATAGCGAATCAAATCATGGTCATCAACCAGTAATACTCGGATCTTTGCCATCGTGCTCCCTCAAGGTTGTCGTCATTTTAGGTAGTGGATCATAACAGCGGCCGCCTGCTCAAAGAAACTTTTAATCGGCCACAAACCTCTGGTAATAAAAAAGAATGCAATATATCACTCCATGGACAGAGCAATAATTTTCAGTGAGGCTGCCCAATCTGCACCCATGGCATGGCAATATTTTGCTTAACACTTATGGCCAGCGTGACAAACAAGATGTATTTTTTTCAATAACACCTTTAGTTGAATCGGCTTAAAGAAAAAGCCTGCCAAGCCCTGCTGCTCGGCCGATTCCGGTGTGACATGTTCGCTGTACCCGGAACACAATATCACCGGCAGGCCCGGCTTGAGCTGCAACATACGCTGCGCCAGATGCATACCGGACAAACCCGGCATGGTTTCATCAGTAATCACTATATCCACCGCTTCTGGCTGCTGTTCAAAAACACGCCAGGCCTCCAATGGCGACGTAAAGGACGTCACCTGCGCATCATGCATACTCAGGTATTCATGCAACATGGCCGCCAACAACTTCTCATCATCCACTACCATAATACGAATGCCGGCTATCGTCTCCTGGCTACTGGTTGGTGGCTCTTCAAGTAAATCAGTACTAATAGGGCTCGTTTCCAG
>JANOOU010000516.1:0-9659 GCA_031421475.1 Gammaproteobacteria bacterium
CCGAAATCAACAATCGTCATGAGGCCATTACTCCCGCATTGGAAAGCGCGAATGATACCAGACCGGCGATGGTTTGGAGTCGCAGCTTATCCGGCATGCTTCAAAAATCCGGGGGCCGGGACAGGTCAATGTAGGTGCGAATTTATTCGCACAAAGGCACCATTAAACAGGCCATGGTCCGAATAAATTATTCGGCAATCCCTCAGGGAGGGCGCTCCCCCCGCGTCGATTTTACTCAACTGAATAGCATTGGGATCAGGGGCAATGCCAGTAAGTTAAGGAAAAATTCAAAACACCCTCTCCCTAACCCTCCCCCTCAAAGGGGGAGGAAAAATCCTTAACTTAATGGCATTGGGATTCAGGGGTGAGTAACAATCATGCCCTTGATTTTTTCCTGCTTCAGCACCTTGTCCAGCATTTTTTCCATGCGTCCGTGATCAAGCTCGGGCCCGATGCGTACACGAAAGCTGCCTTGTGCTTCCTCCACATAGGCCGAATAGCCCTTGCCACGAAACTGGTCACGCATTTTAAGGGCATTGGGTTTTTCACTGAAGCTGCCTACCTGCAAAGCCCAGGCCGGTTTGACCGAGGTGGATTTAACGGTCTTGGGTTTTTGGCCGGGTGAGGTAACTGGCGGTGATGCTACAACCGATGTAATTTTTTCAGGTTCCGGCGGGCGGGTTTTTATTACCGGCGCGGGTATAGGTAGCTCCATCGTTTCGGTAACCGAATCCAGTACCGGTTGCGCGGGTATCAAGGGTTCTTCAATCGGCAGTGCATCCACCTCGGCCATGGGTTTAAAAGCAGGCACTGCCGGAATATCCACCGAGGTGGGATAACGGCTGCGATGACCTGCGCCATCGAGTAACTCCGGCACCACAATCACTAGCACCGCCAGTAAAATCGCTGCGCCCAGCAAACGTTGTTGTAATAATCTGTCCAAACCCTATCCTTTTTTATGCACGGTATGCAGATTTTCAGGGCTGATTGCGCAACAACCAGGCACCCGCTTCTGCCACCGTATGAAATGAACCCAATACAATAATCCGATCTATTTCTGTCGCTTCTTGCAGCGCAGCCGCGCAAGCCTCTGCAACAGTATGATGGGCGCAGAGTTTAACACTGCCACCGATTGCCTTCACTGCCGCTGCCATTAAATCGGCCGACAATCCACGCGGGCCACCTAAACCCGCAGTGAACCAGATATCAATATTTGCGGCCAGGGCATTCACCACATCGGCAATCGCCTTATCCGATAACATCGCCACCACCGCCAGCGTGCGCCCGGAACCCGGCTCATCGTCCAGTAACTGTGCCAGCGCGCGCGCCGCCTGTGCGTTGTGCGCCACATCCAGAATCACACTGGGTTGCTCGCGTACACGCTGAAACCGCCCGGGGAGTCTGGTTTGCCGCAAACCCCGGTTGATCGCAGATGGCACCACCGGCAAATCCGTTTGCAAACAATCCAGCGCAATAATTGCTGCAGCCGCATTTTGTAACTGAAAGCCACCCGCCAAAATCGGCCGCGGCAAGTCCGGATAAAACACCAGATTGCCGCGTAACTGCCATGTGTTATCCGCTATCGCCTGGTACAAATAATCTTCACCCAACACCAACAAATTAGCGTGCAAGCTTGCAGCCGCTGCACGCACTGCTTGCGGCACCCGCACATCACCATAAATCACCGGTTTACCGGCACGCATAATGCCGGCTTTTTCGCGCGCGATGGATTCAATATCTTTTCCCAGCCAGTCGGTGTGATCTATATCCACCGTGGTGATAATCGACACGTCGGCATCGATCACATTCACCGCATCCAGCCGGCCACCCAATCCTACTTCCAGCACCACAACATCCAGATTACTTTGCGCAAAAATGCATAATGCCGCCAGCGTACCAAATTCAAAATACGTTAACGCAACATCACCGCGCGCCTGGTCCACCTGCTCAAACGCCGCGCACAGCGTGGCATCGTCTATATCGGCGCCATTAATACGAATGCGTTCGTTGTAATGATAAATATGGGGCGAGGTGTAACTGCCTACACGATAGTTGGCAGCCCGTAATATGGCTTCGAGATAGGCAACGGTTGAACCCTTGCCGTTAGTACCGCCCACCGTCAGCACGGGGCAGATAAATTTTTCAGATAATCCGAGTTTTTGCAAAACAATACGCACGCGATCCAGACCCAGATCGATGGTTTTGGGGTTTAGGGTTTCTTGCCAGGTGAGCCAGGCTTGGAGATTATTGAAGCGCATTGATTCTTTCGTAGGGTGGGCACTGCCCACCATTTTTACTCTCCAAAATTTCCAGCAATTTGCGAATCATCCGCCCAATCCAGTGGATACACATTCTGCTGCACATAACGATGAAACGTTGAATATGGCCAATCCACCACTCTTTGTACCAAGCCGTGTTTCACCGGATTGAAATGTACATAGTCCATGTGTTGGCGAAAATCGCGTTCATCAAGAATAGTGTGTTCCCAGAATCGCCTTTGCCAGATGACTGATTCCCGATGTTTGCGCCTGGATACACTACCGCCGTGTTCGAAATAAAATTTCGGATTAACCTGTTTGCTAAATCCTGATTTGAGCAAGCCAATACGTTTCGAATAATCCTGATCGCCTTCAGGTAAGGTCCAGATGCAATGCATATGATCCGGTAGCAACACCCATGCATCGATTACAAAGGGATGTTGTTTTTTTACACTGCTGATAATTTCACGCAATAGCATGACATGATCTGGCTGAGTCAAAATAGCACGACGCTGAAACGTAACAATGGTAAAAAAATACGTGCCGCCTGAAATATGTGATCTGATGTATTGCGACACAACGAATCCTTTTGTTGAATAAGAGAGGTGGGCAGTGCCCACCCTACGCCTCGCCATCTCTTTTGTTGAATGCTGGCGGGCAGTGCCCACCCTACGCCTGAAGCAATAAAACTACGCCGCCGGTTTGTTCTGCAACATCGTCACCAAACTCACAATCCGGTCGCGCATATCGCGCCGGTCAACAATCATATCAATGGCACCATGCGCTAACAAAAATTCACTGCGCTGAAAACCTTCCGGCAAGGTTTCATGCACCGTTTGTTCAATGACGCGTGGCCCGGCAAAACCAATCAATGCGCCAGGTTCGCCGATGTTGACATCACCCAACATCGCCAGACTGGCGGACACACCGCCCATGGTAGGGTCGGTCATCACTGAAATAAACGGAACACCACGCCGGGACATTTTTTGCAACACGGCGCTGGTTTTTGCCATTTGCATGAGCGAGAACAATGACTCTTGCATACGTGCACCACCGGATGCAGAAAAACACACCAGCGGAATTTTTTTATCGATACATATATTGGCAGCACGTACAAATTTTTCGCCGGCCACCGAACCCATGGAGCCACCCATGAATGCAAAATCAAATGCACAGGCCACCAGAGGTACCGATTTGACCGTGCCGCGCATGACAATCAGCACATCTTTTTCACCGGTGTCACGTTGTGACTGGATAATACGATCTTTATATTTTTTGGTGTCCTTGAATTTCAGCATGTCCACAGGTTCAAGATGGGCTGCAATTTCTTCGCGGCCCGCTTCATCCAGAAATACATCCAGGCGCGCACGGCCGGATAAACGCATGTGGTGATTGCACTTGGGGCAGACTTCGAAATTACGCGTCACTTCAGCGCGATACAACACCGCACTGCAGGCATCGCATTTGGTCCACAACCCTTCCGGCACCGATGCTTTTTTGGTGGTGCCTTCCGTACGAATGTGCGAGGGCATTAATTTTTCAAACCAGCTCATAATGTGTACCTTTGCAATTAATTTTTGATGAACTGAAAAATCATCTCTCTGAATTCCATTGGACGTCACGTAGAGAACTTGCAACTTACTACTTCACGCATCCATCGCTGTACGCATGGATACCAACAATTCACACACCGCCGCCGAAATTTTTGTTGCATCACCGGCGTTATCGGCCACACGTTGCACGATGGCGCTGCCGACGACAACGGCATCGGCTACCACCGAAATTTTACGCGCCGATTCCGCATCGCGTATGCCAAAACCCACGCCCACTGGAATTTTTGTGCACTGGCGAATCTGATTTACTTTTTCAACAACACTTTGCACATCCAGATGCGCCGCACCGGTCACGCCTTTGAGCGATACATAATAAACAAAGCCAGTGGCCATGGCACAAATCATGGTGATACGTTCAAGTGTGCTGGTGGGCGCCAGCAAAAATATCATGTCGAGTTGATGCGCTTTTAATTCGGTGACCAGATCACTGCCTTCTTCCGGTGGTAAATCAACCAGTATTACACCATCCACCCCGGCCTCGGCGGCCGCTTTTGCAAACACTGCATAACCCATCACTTCAACCGGATTGAGATAACCCATCAGTACAACCGGCGTGAGCGCATCGGTTTGACGAAACGTTTTTACCATGCCCAACACATCACGCAGGCTCACGTTATGTAACAGCGCGCGTTCACAGGCCAGTTGTATCACCGGGCCTTCGGCCATGGGGTCGGAAAACGGTACGCCCAACTCAAGAATGTCTGCACCGGCTTTCACCATGTCGTGCATCAAGCCCACGGTAATATCGGGGTGCGGATCACCAGCCGTAATAAACGGAATTAACGCTTTACGGTTTTGTTTTTTTAGATCGGTAAAACGTGTCGCTAAACGGCTCACAGGGTGATTCCTTCAATCCGCGCAATGGTGTTGATGTCTTTATCACCACGGCCTGACAAATTAATAATCATGATCTGATCCGGTTTCATGGTTTTTGCCAGTTTGGCACCGTAAGCCAGGGCATGGCTGGATTCCAACGCCGGAATAATACCTTCAGTGCGCGTCACTTCGTGGAATGCAGCCAGCGCTTCCTTGTCGGTGGCGGCAACGTAGCTTGCTCGGCCACAGTCTTTTAACCAGGCGTGTTCCGGGCCGACACCGGGGTAATCCAGGCCCGCCGATATGGAATGGGTTTCGATAATCTGGCCGTTGTCGTCTTCCATTAAATACGTGCGGTTGCCGTGCAACACACCGGGACGGCCAGCAGAAAGTGGCGCAGCATGACGACCGGTTTCGACGCCATCACCGCCGCCTTCAACACCAACAATTTTCACCGACGCATCGCCGAGAAAGGCATGGAATAAACCGATGGCATTGGAACCACCGCCAACACAGGCCACCAGCACATCCGGTAACCGACCGGCCTGTTCCAGAATCTGGCGCTTGGCCTCGCGACCAATAATCGCCTGAAAATCACGCACCATGGCCGGGTACGGATGCGGCCCGGCCACCGTGCCGATAATGTAAAACGTATTATCAACATGGGTGACCCAGTCACGCATGGCTTCGTTGAGTGCGTCTTTCAGGGTTTTGGAGCCGGAGGTCACTGGCACCACGGTGGCGCCGAGCAGTTTCATGCGATACACATTGGGTGCCTGACGTTGCACATCTTCGGCTCCCATATAAACCACGCATTCCATACCCATACGCGCAGCAACCGTAGCCGAGGCCACGCCATGCTGACCGGCGCCGGTTTCGGCGATGATGCGGGTTTTGCCCATGTATTTGGCCAGCAAACCCTGGCCGATGGTGTTGTTGATTTTGTGGGCGCCCGTGTGATTTAAATCTTCACGCTTTAAATAAATTTGCGCGCCGCCGAGATTTTTTGACCAGCGTTCGGCGTGATATAGCGGACTGGGGCGGCCGACATAATGCGCGAGATCGTGATCAAACTGCGCCTGAAAGACCTTGTCGGTTTTTACTTTTTCGTAAGCCTGACGCAAATCTTCCAGCGGTTGCATTAAAGTTTCGGCAACAAACTTGCCGCCATAAATTCCAAAATGCCCACGTGCATCGGGCAGGGAATAAAAATCTTTACAGGGCAATTCTTTAGCGGGTTTCACAGTCGACACGTTTCACCTCGTTCATTAATCGTCTCATGCGTGTCACATCTTTGATGCCGGGCGACGATTCCACACCCGAGCTCAAATCCACGGCATAAGGCCGCAGCTGTTGAATGGCGGCCGCAATATTATCTGGATTCAATCCACCGGCCAGAATAATCCGGCGGCGAAAATCCGGCGGAATAGTTTCCCAGTCAAAAGCCTGACCGGTGCCACCGGCCTCGCCCATCGCGTGACTGTCCAGCAATAAACCTCGAGCCACCTGATAGGACGCTGCTTGGGCAGCCAGATCGACCTGATCGGCCATACCCAGCGCCTTGATATAAGGCCGGTTAAAACTCCGGCAAAAATCGGCCGGTTCGGTGCCATGAAATTGAAGCAGATCCAGCGGCACGCCCGCTAATACCGTGTTAACCCGTGCAGCATCGGGATTCAGAAACAAACCCACCACCGTCACAAAACCCGGCAAGGCCGCACACACCGCAGACGCGGTTTCGATATCCACGTTGCGCGGGCTGTTAGCATAAAACACCAGACCAATCGCATCCACCCCCAGCGCAGCAGCAGCAATGCCGTCTTCCGGCCGGGTAATACCGCAGATTTTAACTCGGGTGCGTGGATTCATGGGTCACAACACAATTCAGGGAGGTGAATTCTAACAGTTTGACGAAAAAGACACAGCTTAATAACTGTAGATACCATCTCTCCAAACCGATCACAACACCCGCCTTCATTAGCTTTTATTAGCGTTCATTCGCGTGATGCACACGGATGTGCGAATGCCGCGAGCGCAGCCAAGACAAAGCAAAAAATGACTGCAGCCAATCAATCATGTGCCAGTCGAAAACCAGTTTCATGATGACTGCGGGAGGTGAGCTCCCATTGGCGAAAGCTCGCAGTTAACCATTCAGTGGGAGAAAGCGATGGACCATTGCGCACAATACGGTTGTCACAATCACCCTGTTCCCAGGCACTACCATCCGTGGGCGCGCCCTTGTAATGCAGGTTCAAACAATCCTGCACCCATTCCCTCACATTGCCGCTCATGCCGTACAAACCAAATGCATTGGCTGGTCTGGGCAACCTAGCAATGTAGCGCTGACTATCCGGATAGGTTCTGTAGCCAAATTCTTTATCGTCATACCAGAGTAGGTCGCTGAGCTTGTCGCTGCCGCAATACGTGTGCTGAGCACCCGCGCGACAGGCGTATTCCCATTCCGCTTCAGTGGGCAGACGATAATTTTTACCGGTTTTGCGATTCAGCTGGTGAATAAAGTTCTGCACATCATCCCAGCTCACCTGCTCTACCGGGCAATCCCTGCACGCTGAAATAGCACTGGGGTTGGCTTCCATCACCGTCAGCCATTGTGCTTGCGTAACTTCGCTGCGACCCATCTTAAAAGATTGCAACTGAACAACATGCAATGGCTTTTCCATATCACGGTTGTTGCCACCCATTAAAAAACTGCCTGCGGGAATAACAACCATGTCGGGACATTCGGCACAATCAGGAATAATTTCTCCCGGTTTAAGCTGACTGACCACCACATCATTGCCAACATTTGCCAACTTGCTGATATAGGCTTGCGCCAATTGCACAAAAATACCATTGGGGTATTTGGCAATATAAGCCTGAAAACTTTCATGGGTGTTGCTTGTTTGCGCCATGCGCCAATCCGTGGTTTCAGTGCTACCGTTGCTGTCTGCAGTTGGCAAGTTCGCTACTCCCAGTTTCTTGAGTTTCCCTATCACCTCAAATGCCGTACAGTTTTTGCACGGCAGCGATCGGGAATACTCCATCTTGTTATCAATAATATTGTGAATGTTAATCGCAATAAAATATCCATCACTACGTTTGGTGACGCTGCCGATTGCAATCAGCTCAGCCTGAAATGATTTGGCTATAGTTTGCATACAAGCCGCCTCATCACACTCTTTTTTACTGGTATCACGCGATTCCTTGAAAAAAATTTCACGCGCTTTTTTTGCCACCTGATCGCCCGAGATCACCACATAATTTTGTTGCAAACCTTCCACCAGTGCCGTTTCCATAACTCGTTGCATGGCTTTATCAGCCTCGCTCACCCGCAGCGGCATTAACACCACGCGCTCATTACTGGCTTGCGCTGTAAACATGGTCAATACAGCAATCATTGACAAAATAATTTCTGGAATTTTTTTCATGTAATCACACCTTACTATATTTCAAAAAACAAGCGCATAACGATTCCGGAAAATTCGTCATGCCATCTGCATTCACCAATCATGCGCCAGACGGAATCCGATAATCGATTGCCGTGAAGACGGGAATATGTAACCGCGGTTAGCCCAGCGCATCCAGTTAATCGGCTGACCATAATTACCACCACGATATACATGGCTGCCGCAATCACCAATAAGCCAGGCACTGCCATCTGTCGGCGCATCTTGATATGTATTATTCCAACAATCCTGCACCCACTCCGCCACGTTGCCACTCATGTCATATAAGCCAAACTTGTTAGCCAGTTTCTGCGCAACCGGGTGTGTGATATAGCCACTGTTGCCACCGTGCCAACCCAGGTTATCAGCGCCACCCCGACCGCAGTAAGGATACTGATCATCACCTCCACAGGCATATTCCCATTCTGCTTCGGACGGCAGGCGATAATTTTTCCCGGTTTGCCGATTCAGTTTCTGGATAAATTGCTGCACATCATCCCAGCTCACTTGCTCCACCGGGCAAGTCTCGCAATCCGAAAACTTGCTGGGATTGGCACCACCCATCACCGATTTCCATTGCGCCTGATTCACTTCGGTGCGACCCAACAGAAAGCTTTTTATTTTTACACGATGTGCTGGTCTTTCACTGGTATCAGGCGTGTTATCAGTACCCATATAAAATTCGCCGCCACCAATATTTAGCATTTCAGGAGTTGTCGGCACCTTGACCGATCTGGGTTTCGGTACCGCTAGTTCCGGCGCGGATTTCTTGAGTTGCTCAATCAGTAATTGGGCCAGCTTCGAAAACCTTCCGTTAGGGTATTGCTTTATGTACACGGTGTAATCTATCAACGTATTACCTTTCCGTACCTCCATCCATAAAATTGTTTCCGCATCTGGATTACTGCCAATGGGTGACGTTATCACAACATCCTTGACTGGGGATTGCACACCACTTAACTCCTTTAGCATTTCAACAACATGATAGGCATCGCAACTTTTACAAGGCAGTGATTTTGAATACTTAACCGTATTATCAAAAACATTCTGAATGTTCAGCGCCAAGAAATAACCATCGGCGCGTTTGGTCACAATGGTAGTGGCAATTAGCTCAGCCTGAAACGCTTCGGCTATGCCTTGCATGCAGCGGGTTTCGTCACATTCTTTTTTACTTGTGTTGCGACTTTCTTTATTAAAAATATCGCGCGATTTTTTCGCTACCTGTTCGCCGGAAAACACTTCGTATTGTTGTTGCAGCCCTTCAACCAGCGCCGTTTCCATTGCACCTTGCAAATTTTTGTCATCATCACTCACACGCAGCGGCATGAGTACCAAACGTTCCTTAATTTGTTTGGCGGCATATGCAGATGGCGCAATAGCGGCAAGACAAATAATGGCGATAATAAATGTTAACGATTTTTTCATAAGTGACTCATTGTTATTGAATGCTGTTGTTTGATCATTGTTAATATAGAGTACCGTAGGGTGGGCACGCCGTTTTGCCCACCAGATCATCTATCTGCGGG